>CAZSHP010000133.1:0-4041 GCA_964606545.1 uncultured Sulfurovum sp.
GGTAGAGTTTGGGCTAGTTGCTCTTTTGGGTTGGTTGGGTTACCTACTATATAGGCTACAATCATCTTGTCTCTAAATATTACAGCAGACTCTTTGACCTTATCCATTTTTGATAGAACCTTCTCTATCGCATCTAACTCTATTCTATAACCTCTTAGTTTGATTTGATTGTCTGTTCTGCCTATATATTGAACAAAATTATCCTCATCATATTTGACTAAATCACCTGTTTTGTAGACTCTTTCTCCTTTAAACTCTATAAATCTTTCGGTGGTTAACTCTGGTAGGTTTAGATAACCTCTAGCTACTCCATCACCTCCTGTATAGAGTTCGCCTACAACCCCTTTTGGAACAGGCTCTAAGTATTTGTCTAAAATATAGACTGTTGTATTTTTGATAGGTTTACCTACAGGGAGATTGTTATAAATCTTATCCTTTCTACATGTGTAGATTGTGGTAAAGGTTGTGTTTTCTGTAGGGCCATAGACATCTAATATATGAATTTTTGGAAATTTTCTATTTATTATATTGACAGCTTTTGGGTTTACTCTCTCTCCACCTGTCAATAGGTAGCGTAAAGAAGGTAACTCCTCTTTGGTTAGGTATGCCCACTGCTCAAAGAGGACAGCAGTCAAAAAGAGCGTATTGATTTGATGCTTCTTGATTAACTTATTGAGTTGATTTAAATCTAAGTGGTTATCAGGATATAGAAACAGCACTCCCCCACTAAGCAATGCACTATAAGCGTCAAAAGTAAACGCATCAAAAGAGACTGATGCAACTTGTAAAACCCTAATATTCTCATTAAAATCTACATACTCTTGACCTTTTATCAACCTAATAATATTTCTATGTATACCCATAACCCCTTTTGGTCTACCTGTTGAGCCTGATGTATAGAGAATATAGGCTAGATTGTTAGGGGTTATTTTTAATCCAAGATTATCTCTGTTTTTTTCAATATTGATTGCATCTTTGACTATCTCTTGAGTTAAAATCAGTAGAGCTTTGGAGTCCTCTATCATATAATCCAATCGCTCTTGTGGATAATTTGAATCCAAAGAGAGATAAACACCCCCTGCTTTTAGTACTCCTAAAATTGCTATTATCATCTCCAATGACCTATCCATAGAGAGAGCTACTACACTCTCTATCTCTACCCCTTTTGAGATAAGATAGTGAGCTAGTTGATTTGATTTTTCATTCAACTCTTGGTAGGTTAACTGCTCGTCCTCATAGACTACGGCTACTTTGTGGGGATATGCTATTACAGTCTCTTCAAATAACTCTACTGCCGTCTTATCTCGTGGGTAATCGACTTGGGTCTGATTTAACCCTACCAAAAGCTCCTCTTCTTCTGCTTTGGTCAAGATATTATAACTACAAAGCTTCTGCTTTTGAGTATCTGTAATCTCTCTAAGTAGATTTTTAAAATGTCCACACATAGACTCTATAAACTCTCTACTAAACAAATCGGTAGCATACTCCAAAACTCCCTCCAATCTACCATCTCTCTCGGTTAGCTCCATAGTTAGGTCAAATTTGCTAGTAGGATTCTCAAACTCAACCATATCTATAGCTATATCAGGAAGTTTTAGTTGGGTCTGCTTGGTGTTTTGAAGTACAAACATCACCTGAAATAGAGGAGAGTGTGAAGTATCTCTTGGTAAATTTAGGCTATCAACTATCTTTTCAAATGGAATATCTTGATGCTCATATCCATTTAGTATTGTCTCTTTGTTTGTTTTGAGTAGCTCACTAAAATCTGCTTGATTATCTATATTGATTCTAAATGGTAGACTATTTACAAAAAATCCAATAAGCTTCTCTAACTCAACTCGATTACGATTGGCAATTGGTGAGCCGATAACTATATCATCTTGACTTGTATATCTATTTAGAAGCAGACCAAAAGCACTAATAAGCGTCATAAAGAGAGTAACCCCTTGCTCTTGTGAGAGAGTGTTTAGTTTAGAAGTTATCTCTAAATCAATATCAAATATCACTCTATCCCCTCTATAGCTCTGAATAGGTGGTCTAGGGTAGGTAGTCGGTAGTTTTAGTGGCTCTACACCTTGGAGACTCTCTCTCCAATAATCAAGCTTCATATTAAGTAACTCACCTGATAGATAATCCCTCTGCCATAGTGCAAAATCCCCATACTGTATCTCTAGTGGTTTTAGCTCTTGGTTATTATAGAGTTTCAAAAACTCCTCAATCAAAATATCTATCGACCAACCATCTGAAATAATATGGTGCATATTTATAAATAGGTAGTTTAAATTCTCATCTATAGTAAATAGTGTCACTCTAAATAGACTATCTTTTGCCAAATCAAACGGTTTTGATAGTAGCTCTTTGACGCTCTCTTTTATCTCATTTTGGGATATATCTATAGTATCTATTTTGAAACTATCTGCACTATTGATTACCTGTCTATCTGTAAAATTGGTTCTAAGTATCTCATGTCTTTTGACAATAGCTCCAAAGATACCCTCTAAATGGTCAAAATCCAAACTCCCCTCTAATCTCAGAAGTGATGGCATACTATAGACCTGTGATTCTCCCTCCTCAAATCTATCCAAAAACCATAATCGCTCTTGGGTATAGGAGAGAGGGATATTATCTCTATTGGTCGCTTTTGGTATTGGGGTGTGTGAACTCTTTTGGGATTTGGAGAGAGTAGTTTTTATACTCTCTACTGTAGGAGTAGCAAACAGCTTTTTTAGGCTTAACTCTACCTCTAATTCTGCTCTAATCTTGGAGACGAGTTGAGTAGCTAGAAGTGAGTGACCTCCTAGCTCAAAAAAGTTATCATAGATACCTACTTTTTCTACACCTAATAGCTCTATAAATAGTTGTGCTAATTTTTTCTCTATCTCATCTCTTGGAGCAATAAACTTTTGGGTTGATTCAATATTTAATGGTAATTTCAAAAGTGCTTTTCTGTCAGCTTTGCCATTTGGAGTTAGTGGCATAGTTTCAATTATCTCTATATGATTTGGTATCATATACTCTGTTAGGTTTTTGGATAGTTGCTCTTTGATAGTTGATAACTCTATAGGCTCTTTTATTGTGATATAGGCTACTAAATTATCCTCTTTGACTACTACTATGCTCTCTTTTATTGCTTCGATTTTTAGTAGCTGTTGCTCTATCTCTCCAAGCTCAATTCTAAGTCCTCTTAGTTTGACTTGGTTATCTACTCTGCCTATATAGTCAATATTATTATCAGGAAGATATTTGACTAAGTCTCCTGTTTTATATAAAATCTTGCCATTTCGTTCTATAAAACTCTTTTTAGTTAGTTCAGGATTATTGAGATACCCTCTAGCTACTCCAACCCCCTCTATATATAGCTCACCGACTACTCCTTTTGGTAGGTAGTTTAGGTTTTTATCTAAAATATGTAGTTCTATATTATCTATTGCTTTTCCTATTGGGATGGTTGTTAGATTTTTGGTATCTCTTGGACATAAAAAGGTGGTTACATCTATACTCGCTTCTGTTGGGCCATAGAGATTATAGATTGGTGTTTGGTGTAGTGTGTAGTACTCTTTGACTAGATTTAGAGGTAAAGCTTCACCACTACAGACTACCCTTTTTAGATAGTGGCTATTTTGTATAAAGCTTGGTTCACTATAGATGACTGATAGCATTGATGGGACGAAGTGGATAGTTGTTATCTGCTCTTTTTTTATAATTTCGGCTAGATAATTGCTATCTTTGTGTCCGTTTGGTTTGGCTATTACCTCTTTTGCTCCACACATTAGTGGAAGTAGTAGTTCCCATACCGATACATCAAAGCTAAATGGGGTTTTTTGTAGGATATTGTCGCTACTGTCTATTTTTAGCTCTTTGATTTGCCACTCTAATCTATTTACTACTCCTTGGTGTTCTACCATTACACCTTTTGGGTTTCCTGTTGAGCCTGAGGTGTAGATTATGTAGGCTAGGGATTTTGGGGTTATATCTCTGTTTGGGTTTTGGGTTTGATGGTTGGTTTGGTTGGCTGAAGCCAACCCTACGCTTGACCCTACA
>CAZSHP010000134.1:0-3948 GCA_964606545.1 uncultured Sulfurovum sp.
AGAGGAGATTCCTGTTTGGACAGCAAATTTTGTACTTGCATCTTATGGTGGTGGGGCTGTTATGGCTGTTCCAACTCATGACCAGAGAGATTTTGAGTTTGCTTCACAGTATAATTTGCCTCTAAAAACTGTTATTTTGGGTGGTAATGAGGATGAGGCTTATACAGGAGAGGGTGAGCTTATTAACTCTGATAGATTTAGTGGAATGAAAAATATAGATGCCAAAGCAGAGATTATCAAGCACTTTGAAGAGCAGGGCTTGGGTAGAGGTACAACCAATTTTAAATTGAGAAATTGGGGGGTTAGTCGCCAAAGATATTGGGGCGCTCCAATTCCATTTGTACACTGTGATAGTTGTGGGCTTGTACCTGAAAAGATAGAAAATCTACCTATTGCTCTCCCTGATGATGTAGAGATAACAGGAGAGGGTAATCCATTAGCAAACCATCCTACATGGAAAAATTGCTCTTGTCCCAAGTGTGGAGCAGATGCAATAAGAGAGACCGATACACTTGATACTTTTGTGCAATCTAGTTGGTATCAGTTTAGATATGCTACTCATCCTAGTAAGTGGAATAGCTGTGGAGTAGACAAAGAGGATGTAGCTTATTGGCTTGGAGTTGACCAATATATAGGTGGAATAGAACATGCTATTTTACATCTACTCTATGCACGATTTTTTACAAAAGCCCTAAGAGATTTAGGATTTATAGAGAATATCAAAGAGCCATTTGATAATCTACTAACACAAGGTATGGTACTTATGGATGGAGCAAAGATGTCTAAATCCAAAGGCAATACTGTTGACCCCGATGCACTTGTAGCCAAATATGGAGCAGATACAGCTAGACTATTTACTCTCTTTGCTGCACCACCACAAAAAGAGCTAGAGTGGAATGATAGTGCTGTTGAGGGTGCATTTAGATTTATCAAAAAGCTCTATGATAGAAAATCAAAGGTAACACTCAACAGTATACCTACTATCGACCAAAGCTCTCTAAGCAAAAATGAAAAAATTGCTAGAGCAAAAGTCTATGAAGCTCTAAAGCGTTCTATTGATGTTTATGAAAAGAGTTTTGCTTTTAATACTCTGATTGCAGGTTGTATGGAGGCTCTCAATGCACTAGATAAACAGAGTAATAGTTTAGTTTGGAGTGAGGGGATTTATATCTTACTTCATCTACTAGAACCTATCACCCCTCATGTCTGTGCAGAGCTAAGCGAAGAGCTATTTAGCTCTAAAAACTTAAATGGCAAAATAGAGATAATAGATGAGGTCTTTGTACAAGACACAATTACTCTAGGTGTGAGCGTCAACGGTAAGAGAAGAGGAGAGATAGAGGTATCAGCAGATGCTTCAAAAGAGAAGATAGTGGAGGAGGCAAAAGCTAGAGTATCTAAGTGGCTAGAGGGTAAAAATATTGTCAAAGAGATAGTTGTTCCAAAAAAATTGGTCAATTTAGTTGTAAAATAGCCATATATTAGACTTTTTTAAGTTTTGATGAGCTTGTTAAAGGTATATAGTTTTAGACAAGTTCATTTATTATTAAATTATTAAAAATTGATAGCATTTGAGAAAAAAATGTCTTAATGAGTTAGTCGCTTAAAGAGTTATTTTTTTGTATGTTATAGGGTTGACACATCAATATAAAGAAATAATAGACTTTGTAACAAATTTTAAGAAAATAAACATGATATTTGCAAAAGAAGATATAGGAGATGTTATATAGAGAATGAAATAATATTTTTTTATTATAGAATAAAAAGAAGCAAAGTCTGAAACTTTATAATCAATTTAGTAAAAAATCAAAAGTATCTCTTTGTAACCTTTTTAAATTTTAGCTTTATAAAAAGGGTCTCGACTTTGTATTTTTTTGGTATAATTTGAGAAAAAAGGAGGTTTTACTTTGAAAGAAAAAGAGGTACATTTAGTTAAAAGAGTCTCTAAAGAATTGGGTTTAACCTATAAAGAATTGGGTGAAGCTATTGGTTATACAGAAAGTAATTTGCGTAAATCTGTATCTGAAAATAGATTAAGTATGCCATTAAAAAAAGCTATTGAGCTTTATCTTCAAGTAATAGAATTTAAACGAAATGAAGAAGAAACAAGAAGAATGAAAGATATTTTAAGGACTCTTATATCATAAAAAAGATATTTAATCCTATTTTTTCTTGACAATAAATTATATTTTCATTATAATGCGATATATCAAATAATATAAGGTAATAAAATGAAACAAAAAATCATACTTATCCAATATAATATCTTTTATATTCATTTTGCTCAAAAATTTCCATAACTAGAGATAGATAATATAAAAACGACTTAGATTTAGACTAATACAAACTTTGGTAAATCCCTATATTTAGGGTTTTACTCCTTTTCTTAAATCGCTTAAGGTTTGTGCAGTCTTTTTTTTATGAAAATAAAGGAAAAATAATGAACAAACTACTACTAGATGAACCTCCCTTGATTGTATTACCAACTCTCGCTTCTGTTATCGGATTGAATGAATCTCTTTTTTTACAACAACTACACTATTGGTTACTAAAATCAACTACTATTTTTGATAATCAAAAGTGGGTTTATAAGACTATTGAAGAGTGGGAAAAGGAGTTTCCTTTTTGGTCAAATTCAACTCTGAAAAGAACTATAAATTCTCTAAAGAAAAAAAATATTTTGATAGTTAAAAAGCTTCAAAAAAACAGGATAAATCACTACACAATTTTATATAAAAATCTAAAAATTATCGAACCTAAACAGGTCAATTTGACAAGTCAAAATGAACCACAAAAAGAGGTCAATATGAATCCTTTGATAGGTCAGAATGAACCGTTTGAGCAGTTCAACATGAACCATTCAGCAGGTCAAAATGACCCTTTCCCTATATATAATGAAAATCAAAGAGACTACACAGAGACTATAACAGAGAATACACAAGATATTTTTTTTAAAAAAAGTTCGTCTCAAAAATCAAAAAAAATCACTTGGGAACAGGTCGAAAAAAAAGAAAAAATTCTAGCAGAAATCAAAAAAGTCGAATCCCCACTTTTGCCTATAGAACAGTTTGTAAATTCATTAATCCAACACGGTTATAAATATGTTGATTTTGTAAAGGCTTATCAAGTTTGGGTAAGTAGAGCCAAAAGCAAAATAGAGGAGAAAAAAACACCTGTTGAAAATAGAGAATTAACAGCCACAGAGATAATTGCCATGAGAAAAAAGGAGTTAGGATTATGAGCCAACTAGAAGCAAAAAGAAGAGAGGATGTTAAAAATTATATTATTCAGGATATTTTTAATATCAATCTTTTGTCTCTCTCATCATTTGGAGCTGTAGATGTAGATACAACGGTGGATAAAATTTTAGATTTACAAGGCTTATCAGGATTGGGATTTATTGCTTTTGCAAAAGAGAAAATAGAACAGATTGAGTTTAAAAGCAACTATCAGAGATTTTTTATAATTGCTGATAAGTTTATTTTGGATGCTAAAAATCTTATTGAGCAGAATAGACCCAAAACCAATTTTGAGCTTTTTTCGGAGAAGTTATCAAAAAAAGTTTATAGTATTGCTCTTCTAATGGAGAGAGAGATTAATAGACGAAATTATAAACTAGAGGAAGCTAAAAGAGTAGATGCAATAAAACTAAAAGGATTAAATGAATTTGAAGTAAAAGTTGTTATAGGGATAGGTCGTTCAAGGGCTTCTATGCTCTATAGAGATAATAATCAGATACTTAATGGACTAATAGAGCTTAGAGATTCCAATCTTTTGGAAAAGGCAATAGAGGAGAGAGTAGAGATTTTTATTATTTCGATAAAATCCAAAATAAAAAAGGATTTCTATTAATGTATCATAACCTATTTGAAACCATAAAAACAAGACTAAACAGTGCTTATAACCCACTATCATTATATATTTTTGGCTCTTATGCGTGGGGAACAC
>CAZSHP010000135.1:0-3943 GCA_964606545.1 uncultured Sulfurovum sp.
TAATTAGAAAAAACCTCCAAGAGTCAGGAAAAGAGCCTGATTTGGATACTATTGCTAGAGAGGTTGGATTATCTGTAGATAAGGTCAAAAATGTTATCAAAATAACAAAAGAGCCAGTGAGCTTAGAGACACCTGTTGGAGATGAGGATGATGGTAGATTTGGTGACTTTATCGAAGATAAAACAACGGTAAGTCCATCGGATGCTGTTTTAAAAGATGACTTAAATAATCAGATTGATGAGGTTCTTGACCAACTCAATGAGAGAGAAAAAGCTGTTATTAGGATGCGTTTTGGTTTACTTCAAGATGAGAGTGATAGAACACTCGAAGAGATTGGAAAAGAGCTTTCTGTAACTAGAGAGAGAGTTAGACAGATAGAGTCTTCTGCTATTAAAAAGCTAAAACACCCAAGAGTAGGGCGAAAGCTTAAAAATTATATAGAGGGGTAATCCCTTTTTATAATAATAACTTCTACCTAATTAGATATTTGCCACAGCTGACTAGACACGGTAGAAGTTCTCCTCATCTATAATATAAAATTAGATACAATACCCACCAATAAAAGATTTAAACTATTAGGATTTTATAGTGTCAAAAAAGATTGCATCGGCTAGAATTTCAGAAACAAGCTCACAGCTACTTCAAGAGCTAAATAACTCATTACCATTTGATAAAGTACTCTATAGAGAGGATATAGAGGGGTCAAGAGCTCACGCTTTTATGTTGGCAGAGCAGGGTATTATCTCTAGGGAGGATTATGAGGAGATAGAGCAGGGGCTTGTGGAGATATATGAGGAGATAAGCAGGGGTGAGTATCTGCTTGATGGCGATGATGAGGATATTCATATGGCTATTGAGGGGCGATTGACCCAAAAGATAGGGGATGCAGGTAAGCGACTCCATACAGCACGAAGTCGTAATGACCAAGTGGCACTTGATTTTAGATTATTTGTGCAGAAAAATACAATGGTAATAGCTGATTTGTTACTAGAAAATATTGAGACTTTTATCAGGGTGGCAAATCAGAATATAGATACTCTGTTACCAGGGATGACCCATCTACAACACGCTCAGCCAATTAATTTTGCTTATCATATGATGGCTTATGCTAGTATGTTCAAGAGGGACTATGAGCGATTTGTGAGTTCATATGAGCGAAATAACTACTCACCTATTGGTTGTGCTGCATTAGCAGGAACCCCTCACCCTATCAGTCGTAAAATTACAGCAGAAAGATTAGGATTTAAAGAGCCTACATTAAATTGTCTCGATACTGTAAGTGATAGAGATTTTGCTTTGGAGATTCTATTTAATATCTCCACTATGATGATGCACATTAGTCGTTTAAGTGAGGAGTTAATTATCTGGTCATCTAGTGAGTTTGGATTTGTTCAATTGAGTGATAAACATGCTACAGGCTCATCTATCATGCCACAAAAGAAAAACCCTGATATTCCTGAGTTATTGAGAGGTAAGACAGGTCGAGTAAATGGAAATTTGATTTCACTTTTTACAGTGATGAAGGGTTTAACCCTAGCCTATAACAAAGATATGCAGGAGGACAAAGAGGGGGTATTTGATTCGGTAAAGACAGCAAAATTATCTCTACAGGTACTAAATGAGATGATAGATGAGATGAGAGTTCGAGAGGATAAGATGGGAGAGGCTTGTATGATTGGTCACCTATCAGCTACAGATTTAGCTGATTATCTAGTTAAAGAGGCAGGAATTCCTTTTAGAGATGCCTATCATATTACAGGGTCTGTTGTTAATCTTGCAGAGGATAAAGGGTTGGATATTTCCCAACTATCTTTGGAGGATTTGCAGTCAGTTGATATTAGAATAGGTGAGGGTGTTGTTGAGTTGCTTGATAATAGAGCATCTATGAATGCACGACAGTCAGAGGGTGGAACTAGTACGATTAGAACTAGAGAACAGATAGAGAGATTGACCCAATGGGTTGAGTTACAGAGATAAGGAGTAGTAGAGTATGTTTGGATTTTTTAAAAAGAGTAAACAGGTGATAATTTCACCAATGGATGGTAATCTTATAGCTTTAGAGGAGGTTCCAGATGAGGTATTTTCAAAAGGTCTATCGGGAGATGGGATGGCAATTGAGCCTATAAGTGGGACAGTAGTTGCTCCTATAGATGGAGTTGTTAGTCGAATTTTTCCTACAAATCATGCCTTTTTGATTAGTAAAAAAAATGGTATTGAGGTGATGGTTCATATTGGGTTAGATACAGTTGAACTCAAAGGAGAGGGGTTTGAGAGATTGGTAAAAGAGGGTGCAAAAGTTAATGCTGGTACACCTATTATCTCTGTTGATTTAGAGTATTTACAGAGTAGAGGAAAAGAGATTGTTACTCCTATTTTAATTAATTCAGAGAAGAGTATAGAGATAGAAAAACATAAAATAGATACCATTCGTGAGGGTGAATCGTTTATGGAAGTTAAATTTTTATAGGTTTTAGCTAAAATTAATCTTATATCTAATATTATATCAAAAATTTAAATAAATTATAAGATTAAAAATGAGATATAGAATATTTGTACTAACACTACTACTTTTGACAACTACAATTGATGCCAAGAGGTTATCAAATTGGCATTTGGATAGAATATATAAGAGAGTTGCGAAAAATAGTAATATCAATAAACGAGCATTGAGAGAAGCGTTTTATTATTATAAAAAAAATAGAAATAAAAAGAGACTCTCTAAACAATATATAGCTATTGCTGATTATACAAAAGTAGCAGGTAGTAAGAGGCTATATATTATCAATCTTCAAACAGGCAAAGTCTATCGTCACAAAGTAGCTCATGGTATCAAATCGGGAGCTAAAGGTGGTAGAGTTTGGCGTTCTAGCAATAAACGCTATAGTCATATGACTCCATACGGTTTTTTCAAGGTAGGTTCATGGGAGGGATTAACATCAAAAAAGAGATACCACTATCTCCCTATAAAAGGATTACAGTGGAATAATAAAAAAGTAGGACTACCCACACGAAAAGGTGGGAGAGATATTGTTTTACATACAGCCTCTTATGTAAATCGTGGAGGTAGGAGTTTAGGCTGTTTTGCTATAAAACCTCAAGATAGAAAAGCTGTTTTTAAACGATTAAAAAGAGCTCTGTTATATAGTTACACAGGGCGATAATCAGATACTATTTTTTATCATTTCAGCTACTTTTTCTGCTCTAGTTCCTAGAACTATCTGAATAGCTGTCTCGGTGGGTCTTATGACTCCTTTTGCACCGAGTTTGATAAACTCTTCATCTTTTAGCTCTTTGGACGATTTTACCTCCATACGGAGTCTTGTGATACAAGCATCTGTATCTACAATATTCTCTCTACCTCCTAGAGCTTCTATAAATGCTTCTGCTTCATTTGATTTCTCTGTTTTTTGGGTCTTGTTCTCTTTTTCAAATATGGTTATTTTAAATATTTTGATTACATAGTATGAGAGTATAAAATAGATAAAGCCAAAAACAGCCCCAAGAGGTAAAATTAGAAGTGGATTGGTAGCAAGTTTATAGTTGATAATATAATCAATAAACCCTGCAGAGAACCCATATCCATGATGTATATTCATAAAATGAGCTGTAGCTACTGCTAAACCTGTAAGTATAGCATGGAGTAAAAAGAGTATAGGGGCAATAAATAGAAATAGAAACTCTAATGGTTCGGTAATCCCTGTTAGAAATGAGGTAAAAGCTACACCTGCTAGAATAGCTCCTGCTTTTTTTCTCTCCTCTTTGGCAGTAGTAAAATAGATAGCTAGAGCCATTGATGGTAGTCCAAACATCATAGTAACATAGAATCCTGCCATATAGATACCTGCTGTTGGGTCACCTGCAAAGAAACGGTGCAAATCTCCATTTGCAACTACTGTAACTCCATCTTTGATATACTCATAATCCCCTACTTGAAATAGAAATA
>CAZSHP010000136.1:0-3870 GCA_964606545.1 uncultured Sulfurovum sp.
CACACTTTAGAACAAATCATTGAAAACCATTTAAACCTAAAAGATAAACCAAAAAATATCTGTCACATAAACATTCACTCAGCTTCATCCAATGCTGATTTAATGCAAGGAATAGGAATTAACTCAAATGATGGACAAATAGAGTACAAAGAGAAACAAGGGCTTATCTATAACCATATTAAAAAAGCACTCTTTACCCCAAATCAACCCTTTGTTCTGATTCTCGAAGAGATACAAGAGAATAGTTTAAATGAGCTTATAGGGGATTTGATTTATCTTATAGAGGTCAAAAAGAGAGTTACTGTAGACCCTACACAATTTGAAGATGGCAAAGAGTATGGTTATCAAGAGTTTATAGAAAAAGTATTAGAAGACAAAGATAATAAACACTCTATTCAAATACCTTATTTGGTTGATACCTCAACAGATTATCGTAAAATGGTATTGCCAAGTAACCTTTATATTTTTTGTACTTCCAACTATCGTGATGACAAAAAAGTGATAGAAGATAATTTGCTGAGACGCTTTGATGTGGTTGAGGTTTATCCTAAATATAAAGGTGTTTTAAAATCTGATGATATGGCTAAGTTTTTAGAAAAATTAAATAAAGAGATTTTAGAACAGTTTAAACGAGAGATGCACCCAGATAGATACTTAGTCGGTCATGCAAATTGGCTTGATATTACAGATGCAGATAATGATAAGAATAAAAAGCTTTTTTATACAGCACTACTAAAAGTGATTATTGAGTTTAAAGAGATTCGTGAGGTTGATTTTGATGCTTATGTGAAACCTATTTTGAAAAAACTTTTTAAAAACGATGAACATTTGTCTACAAGAATAGAAAAATATTTGAATGATTGTAATTTTGATTTGAAGAGTGATAAATATAAAGAGATAGTAGAAAAATTACAATCAAAAATATACTCTTTTTTATAACAGAAGCTTTGTAAATGTATGAACCAATATTTATAAAAGAGAATGAGAAGAATATTTTTGGAGTCTTAGAGGAGCAAGGGCTTGATGTCTCTGCTTTTCAACACTATTTTGTTGACCTTTTTAAACGGCTCTATAACAATCAAGTTGGTTACTATATTGTAAAACAAGATAAAAAGGTCTATAAATTTATTGTTTTACCCAAGACAATACAAGAGGGAAAAGAGGCAGAGAAAGAGTTTGTAAACTATCTGCTTCACTATTACCGAGTTAATAATATTTATGGCTTTGACCAAGAGAGAAAAATACCTGATTCTCTCCTTCAACTTCTATTTGAGAGCAATAATAATCAAAAGAGTAGCCACGATAGATTAAAAGAGTTTGAGTTTCAGAAACAAAAAGCAATACTTTTAGCCATTGAAGATTTTTTCAAACGGCATAGAAACTCAAAACGAATTAGAGTTGATTACACCTCTCAATCGGTTAAACACAAACTTGATTTAAAACAAAACATAAAAGAGTTAGACAAAACCAAAATACATCAGAGTAAAAATAAGGAGGTTGTCTACTCACTTATGGCAACAGTAGCTTATGGTACTTTAAAACTATTTGTAAACTATCTTGATGAAGAAGAGCAAAATGAGCTTGTAGTTGAGGTCAAACGAATTAAAAACTTTCTACTCAAAAAATATTCTGTAGATAGAGGTTTTAAAATGAACTATTACACTCTACAAGGGTTAAAGGTAGCTAAAATATTTAATAAAAGAGTAGAACATAAACAGCTTTTGATTAACCTAAAATCACTTTTTGGTTTTGAACAGATGTATCAAGATACTCAACAACATGTAGAGTATAGAGACGATTTAAAAACTACCTCTTTATTTATTGACCCTATTAAATTTTATGAGTGGTTCGTTTATGATATTTTGAAAAAGTATGCTGATGCTAATGGTAAGAGTATTGAGTTTGATAAAAATGAGAGAACAGCTACTTATTATTATTTAAATGAACAGCAGAAGAGTTCTAATCCTGATTATATCTTGACCGATGAAGCTAATAAAATTAAAATAGTCATAGATGCAAAATGGAAAAATGTAAATGAGTTTGGCGATATAAAACCAAGTGACTATTTGAAGTTGAAATTCGATGCTTTTTTACTAGAGAAAAAAGGGTTTGGAGTTATCTCTTATCTTGTCTATCCTAACATCAATATTGGAAAGAAAAAGTTTAATATGATTCTTGATAATAGTTCTATTTTTGAGTTTAATACTTTGGAAATGGATATGGAGTTTGAGAAGTATGGGAATAGCTTGGATTTTGATTTTAATCTAACAGAACTAAAAAGCGATATAGAAAAAAACAGCAATATAGAGCAACTAAAATCAATAGCTGAGGAATTAAGTGATAAAATATCAACCTATAGAGACTCTATTTTATATAGACTTATAGAGGAAGAGGATGATGAGAAGAGAGAGTTACTTAAAATTCAGTTGGATAAAAAACTGCAAGAGTTGGGATTAGAACTTTATAATGAACTAGATGAACAGGAGTTATTGCCTGAAATAGCAGAGATTCTTGAAAATTATAGTGATGTATTGGAAGAGGAGAGTAAAAAGTTTTTAATCTCCTCATCTGTTATCTATAGCTATTACAAAGATAAAAAATATGAACATTTTGATTACTCTATGCCAGGTAGTGGATTTTGGAAATTGATTGAGTTGGAGTTGAATACCTCTTTGGTTTGGGATATAAGGATTATGAATAATGTTTGTAATGGAGATTGTCCTTGGACTCCTATAGGCAGAGGTAGAAGAACTATATTTTATGAGATAAATCCTCGTAAAAAAGTCAGATTAAATCAATATGAACAAAACAGTACAACACGACTTCAAGGCATTATGTTAGGTGGAATAAAAATCTTACTTGGAGAAGATGATATTTTAGATGAGTTTGATATTAAGTATAGAAATTTTTTAGAGGTTGAGCTTCCTTTTGCACTTGAAAAGATTATTGATTTACGCAATAGACATGCTCATATAAAAGCTATGCCATTGGATAAATTTGAAGAGTTGTGGGGTGTTCTTTTTGGAGAGGATGAGGGTGAGATTAATGTTGTTAAGAAGCTTTTGGAGTTTAAGAAGAGTTTCAATGAGGGTAGAGAGTGAAATACCGTGTTATAAATAGCCACTTTTCAACCCTACAATAACAAAGTATATATTCTTATCCTATTTTAGATAAAATTAGAAAAAGTAATAAGGAAGCCAATGAAAGAGACAAAAAATCAAATAATTCAAAATTTATTATCTTACTCTAATATTCCAAAACGATACAAAACAGCTATTTTTGAACCTAAAACAACGATACAAAATGAAGTTGCTCAATATTTAATTGAGAATTTTACTAAAAAAATTTTAGACCAAAGTAGTGATATATTATTGTTTGGCTCTATTGGTACAGGTAAGACTTATATTAGTTGTGCATTTGCTATAGAATTGATACACACAAAACAAAAAGATATTAAGTATATTAGAGAGTATGATTTGCTATTTTTCTATTTTGAAAAAAGATATAAAGAGATTAAAATATTTAGAGATAGTGGAATTTTGATTTTAGATGACATAGGAAATCGAACACTGTTAGATTGGGAGAGGATAGAGTTAGAGGAACTATTAAGTCATAGGTATAATGAATTATTACCTACAATTTTTATTACAAATTTAGAAGAGAAAGATTTTATGAAATTTCTTGGTGACAAATTAGCTAGTAGACTTAGAGAAAATAGGATTAAAAGCTTTCCTTTTCGTGGAGAAAGCTTAAGAGGAAAACACATAGATTAGAGATTGGTTTGGTATTTTTTGGGTATAATTTGAGAAAAAAGGAGGTTTCATTTTGAAAGAAAAAGAAGTACATTTAGTTAAAAAAATCTCTAAAGAA
>CAZSHP010000137.1:0-3835 GCA_964606545.1 uncultured Sulfurovum sp.
AGTTCTCTAAGTGTTTTAAATTGAGCATAGGTGAAGTTTTCTATTCTATATCCATGTAGACAGATAGATATAGTTCCGACATTGTGACCTTTTTGAGAGGCTGGGATTTTTTCCAAATCTCGACCCATACTGAGATTACCATTTTTATGAATAAAAAAGTGGTATGCAATATCATCAAATCCTCTATTTAGATGCCATCTTCTGATTACCTCAATGTCATCATGACTATCTATATCTGATGCAGAACAGTGAAGGAAAACTCTATTTACTTTTCGTCTAGGTTTTACAAACATAATTGCCCCCTTATTTGGATTAGGCTAATACTCTCTTATACCTAAAAAATGTATATTAAATGTGTTTTTTTAAGTAGTTCATGTCGAATAGGGGGCAATTCCATTACTAAGCTAACGCAATTTCTTTTTCTCTAGTATCAATATTCGAATCTTTTAGAGACTCAATCTCCTCTTTATGCTTTTGTTCATCAAAATTTTTGCTTAGATGTTTACGTTTGCATAGTGATAGATAGTGAGCTAGTAGCCCCTAGGCTTGGTGTCATATTAAATATAACTCCATCCTCTTCTAGTTTTGCTTCACCTAGGAGTAGTTTATGATTTTTCTTGTCAATAATCTGTGGACGCATACCACCATAACCCTTTGCATACTCTATATCACTCGCTTTTAGTGATAGAATTACTTTTTGTGCATCTTTTTTACCATAGAGGAGGCTCTTTTGACTATTTTTGCCTTATCTAACATTTCTATCCTTAACTGTTTTCTTATTTTACTTTGACCATTTTTCGACGCATATAAGCAATTTTACTCTGTAAAGGCAAATCTTTTGGACAGTGGTCTTCACAAGCTAGTAGACTCATACAGCCAAAAATTCCCTCATCATCACCGATTAACTCATAAAAATCCTCATCAGTTCGAGTATCATGTGGGTCTATTTGGAATCTTGCAACTCTATTTAATCCAACAGCTCCTACAAAATCTTTTCTCATAATAGCTGTAGAGCAACTCGCTACACATAATCCACACTCTATACATCTATCAAGTTCAAATACCTCATCAGCCACCTTTGGCTCAATTGGTTTTTCAATTTTAGATATATCTGTCTTTTCATTGGCTACAATCCAACTATTGACTCGAATACTCATATTTTTCATCCATGAACCAGTATCAACTGAGAGGTCCTTGATTAGACCAAATGTAGGTAGAGGTAGAAGCTCTATTTTACCATCTTCAAACTCACTTGTTAGAGTTTTACAAGCAAGTCTAGGTTTACCATTGATAATCATTCCACAAGCTCCACAGATTCCTGCACGACATACAAAGTCAGAAGTCAAATCGTGGTCTATGGATGCTTTTATCTTAGTCAATGCAATATATAGAGTCATCCCAGGGGTCTCTTCTAATTTGTACTCTGCAAAGTGGGGTTTAGACTCTTTATCCGATGGGTTATATTTTAGTGCTGTTATGGTTATCTCTCTTCCCATTACTCATAGTCTCCTATTCTCTCATTTTTTACTTTGTATTCAGGTTGAAGCTCATAAGGCATTAGCTTATCTTGAAGCTCATATCTATCTCCCTTATGCTCTGCTATGATTTTATCAACCTCCTCTTGTCTCTTTTGACTAAGTTCATTCTCTATAATCATCCCTTTTCGTCCATATCCTCTAAAAGCAGGTGGAATCTCCATCTTCATAATATCAAGATCTTCATACTTTAAAGTAGGCTCTAAATCATCTCTATCTGCCCAGTAGCTAATAGTTTTATTGAGCCAATTCTTATCATCTCTTTTTAGATAATCTTCTCTATAGTGTGCCCCTCTACTCTCTGTTCTATCTCTCGCTCCTTTTGCTACACATAGAGCTACCTTTAACATCATGGGGACTTTATATGCCTCCTCTAGCTCTTGATTTAGTAGTCTATGTTTTTTGGTAATTTTTATATTTTTTGTCTTTTTGAGTAGAACTTTTAGCTCCTCAACAGCATCGGCTAAATCCTTACCATTTCTAAAAATACCAACTTTGTCCTGCATAATTCGTCTCATCTCATCTTTTATATCGTAGATATTCTCATCTCCGTCAAGTTTGAGTAGATTATCCAAGTACTCATTATCTCTATCAAGCTCTTTTTGAATAGCCTCTGTACAGATAACCATATTTGTCTCTTTACAGAAATCAGCAAAATAGTTACCTATAATCATGCCTGATACAACAGTCTCACTCACAGAGTTTCCACCAAGTCTATTAAATCCATGTAAATCCCAACAGGCTGCTTCACCACATGCAAAAAGACCTTTGATATTGACACTCTGTCCTTTTGGGGTAACTCTAATACCACCCATTGAGTAGTGTTGCATAGGTAAGACAGGCATCCAACCCTTTTCACCCTCATCTGCAGGGTCAATTCCATTAAAAGTCTTGCTAATATCCTGAACATCTCGTAGGTTTTTCTCTATGTGTTCTCTACCCAAGATAGAAATATCTAACCATAAGTGGTCACCATAAGGGGATTTGACACCCTTACCTTTTTTGATATGCTCCAACATTCTACGGCTTACAACATCTCTACTTGCTAACTCTTTTTTCTCTGGTTCATAATCAGGCATAAATCTATAACCATCTCTGTCTCTTAGGATTCCACCATCTCCTCTACACCCCTCTGTTAGTAAAATTCCTGATGGAACAATTGGTGTTGGGTGAAATTGAATCGCCTCCATATTACCCATATATGCACCAATTTCTAATGCAATAGCGTGACCTGTACCTTTGCATATAGTAGCATTGGTTGACTGTTTGTAGATTCGTCCATACCCACCTGTAGCAATCATTGTCCCTTTTGCCACATAGGCTGTCAAATCTCCACTTTTTAAGTCTCTTACAATCGCCCCAAAACATCGTCCATTTTTCTCAATCAGAGATATAGCCTCTTTCTTATCTTCTATAACAACACCTAGTCTCATAGCCTCATTTGCTACGGCATATAGCATAGTGTGACCAGTGGCATCAGAGGTATAACATGTACGCCACTTTTTAGTTCCACCAAAATCTCTAGCATTGATTAGACCATGAGCCTTATCTCTCTCTTTGATAGTAGTCTTTTTTGCATTAATAACTACCTCTCTATCACCTTTTGTAACACGACTCCAAGGTACACCCCAAGATGCGAGTTCACGGATTGCTTTTGGTGCAGTGTTGACAAACATTCTAGCTACCTCTTGGTCACACCCCCAATCACTCCCTTTTACTGTATCTCCAAAGTGAACATCTTCATTGTCCCCTTCACCCATAATAGAGTTTCCTAAACTCGCTTGCATTCCACCTTGAGCTGCTGCAGAGTGTGACCGTTTGACTGGTACTAGACTTAAAACTATGGTATCTAAACCTTTTGCACCTGTAGCGATGGCTGAGCGAAGCCCTGCTAGACCACCACCAATAATTAGTGCATCTGTATATTTAATCTGCATTTTTCACCTCCTTTTGTGGTACATATCTATCGCCATAATTATCTTGATGTTCATACCCAATTTTGATATAACTAATAAGTGAAAAGAGTCCGATAACAAGATAGAATATGGTAACAGCCTTAATAATTTTTCGAGTTTTTATACGATTTTCTCTAGGGTTTTTTCCATCAAACCAACCCCATTTCATAATCAAGCGATATAGCCCAACACCTGCATGGAGAACTACTGAGACCAAGAGCATAAGATACATAATCCAAGCACTATCACTATAGATTCTATCAGAAGATGCAAAGGGACCTATATTTGTCGGTTGAGTCATCATCATATATAGATGAATAGAGCCAAGAAAAAAGAGTACAAATC
>CAZSHP010000138.1:0-3815 GCA_964606545.1 uncultured Sulfurovum sp.
CCCCAGTTTTTTTTGTATTATAGCGAAATCAAACTAAATCAAAATCCAAAAGGGTATAATATCGGACTAAATTAGGAAAAAGGGTAAAAGATGAATGCAGATGCACAACTGATTGAGCATATGATGAATCCACAGAATTATGGAGATATGCCAGACAACGATGCAACGGGTATGGGAAAAAACCCACAAAATGGTGAAAAGGTAGCAATATATCTAAAAGTAGAAAAAGCAGATGATCCTATCATCAAAGATATTTCATTTCAGGCTATTGGTTGTAGTACAACTATTGTATCGGGTTCAATTATAACAAGTGAAGCAAAAGGGATAGCCTTTAGTAGAGCAGAGGAGCTTGTATCTATCACTTTAGGGATGATGGAGAATCAAGCACCAGAAGATGCTGCATGTACAGAGATGGTAGCTCTAGCACTAAAAGCATCACTAGATACATATCGAGAGAAGCAAAAAGATAGTGATTTTCCAATGATAAGTTACAAAATTCAGACAGACTGCACCCCAAAGTAGGGGCAATCCCTTGTGGTTGCCCATATTAATAAATTAAGGAAAAAATATGAAAGTTTTATTTAAAGAGGTTCATGAGGTGTGGTTAGCCACACAATTTACAGGATTTATATCAAAAACTACAAGTAGAGGTGAACTTTATGAGTTTGCTAATATTATGTTTAAGCATTTAACTTGGCTAGAGAACGATTTTATCAAAAATGGGATAGATTATAATTATAGTATTAAACATGTACCTATTAGAGTGACTCATCTATCACATATGATAAATGATATTTTAAAGAGACTTATCTCAATAGAGTCTAAACTAGATAGTTGTAAAGATGGTGATATTACCTATAGAATGAAGAGTGATATAGAGTATATGAAAGCTGTTTTACAGAGGATTCCAGAGGAGGAGGTAGTTGATAGATTTGATAGCAATAGAGAGTATCCTAATGTTGAGCTTACAACAAGAGCTAGAGATGCACTAACTCTTTTTCTATTTGAGGAGAGTTACAAAGAGTATGAGCTTATTATGGTCTATAACTACTCAAAAGCACATAGTAGTGATGCCTTTTTAAATCGTATCTATCAAATTCTTATAGATGAGTCTCTATTCCATCTAAGAAGTTTTGGTCAGATGATGGCTGATATGGGAATTTTGGCTGTTCCAAGAACACTTATGGAGGAGATTTATAAATTTGATGATTTAGAACAGTTCTTAAAAGATGGCATCCAAGAGGAGATAGGAGCAAAAGAGGAGTGCAAGAGATTAGCAGAGGCTGTATCAGATAGCTCTGAATATTTTGCTTCATTTTTTACTTTTATTAACAATCAAGAGAACTATCACATCGCTTTGATGGAAGAGGCTTTGAGTTATATTGAGAAGAGATAGTTACAAAAGGGCTATATAGCCCTTTATATATTACTGATTTCCTCATCTTTTTAGTAAAAAAAGATATTTTCTTAAGATTTTATAAGTCCTACACTTTATATACACTATTTTATATTATTATTTACTTAACAGAGAGCAAAAAGGAGAAAATATTATGCTAAGAAAGA
The DNA here is from genome assembly GCA_964606545.1 of uncultured Sulfurovum sp. Classification (GTDB taxonomy): domain Bacteria; phylum Campylobacterota; class Campylobacteria; order Campylobacterales; family Sulfurovaceae; genus UBA1140. Next base: position 1,564 of record CAZSHP010000138.1, read on the forward strand.
TTATTTTAAAATTACTTACTAGAAAGATGCGAAAATTTCCAAATGTGGGGATAACCGTCAAGGTATAAATAGATTACTTATCTATAAATGCTATAATTGCGTTTTTACAATAAGGAACAATATATAAATATGAACAGACACTACTCATCTACAATATCAAATGCCTTTGGGGCTTTTGCTTCAAAAGCATTTTCTAAACCTATACAAAATATTATAAACAACAGCTATGTAAAGCTTATGAAACTTGATATGAGTGAATTTCAAGACCCAAAAGAGTATACTACCCTCAATAAACTATTTACACGAAGCTTAACAACTCCAAGAGAAATCAATTCAGATGAAAAAGTTATTATATCACCAGTTGACGCATTAGTTACCGATTATGGTCAGATTGTTAATGGCAAAGCTTATCAGATAAAGGGTATGGAGTATAGTATCTATGAACTCTTTGGAGAGAACCATGCAGAGTCTGCCAAATTTGTGGAGGGGGGACAATTTGTAAATCTATATCTATCACCAAAAGATTATCATAGATACCATATGCCTCATAAGTTGAGAGTTGAATCTATGACACATATTCCTGGAAAACTATATCCCGTGAATTTTCCTCTTCTTAAAAATAAAAAGAATCTGTTTATAGAGAATGAAAGAGTTATTATAGATTGTGAAGATGAAAATGGAGATACTTACATTATAGTATTAGTAGGTGCATTAAATGTAGGAAAAATGGTTATAACATTTGAAGAGAGTATCAATACAAACTCTAATTTACAAGAGCCAAAACACTATATTTATGATGATTTATGGTTAGAGAAGGGTGAACTATTTGGTTGGTTTGAGATGGGTTCGACTATATTACTTTTTAGTGAAAAAGATACATTTATGCCCAAACTATCTATAAACCAAAAGGTTAAATTTGCAGAACCAATAGGAAAAATCAAATAGATATGGCTAAAAAATTAGTTATATTTGATATGGATGGAACTTTAGTTGATAGCTCTGTAACTATTGTTAATGCAATTAATTTCGTTCGTTCAAAGATAGGACTTGAGCTATTAGATGAAAAATTGATACTAGATAATGTAAATAACTCTGCTATAAAATCTTCGGAATTTTACTATAATGCAGAGAGGTTTACTCTTGAACATGAAAAGTGGTTTTCAGAATATTACAGTAAAAACCATGAGTATGAGATAAGATTTTATAATGGTATTGAAAGTTTATTAACAATGTTAAAATTAGATGGTTACAGATTAGCAGTCGCTACAAATGCTTATAGGGTATCTGTTATGGAGTCACTAAAACATCTCAATATAGACCATATATTTGATGTTATTGTCTGTGCTGATGATGTCTCTAAACCCAAACCTGACCCAGAGATGCTCTATTATATATTAAATAAATTAGGGTTGAGCAGAGAAGAGGCGATATTTGTAGGAGATGGAGAGAGAGACCTACAAGCTTCACATAATGCAAATATTGATTACCTCATGGTCAATTGGGGATTTTCAGACTACAGTGACGCTATACATAGCGTAAAAGAATTACAAAAATCTATTTTGGAGCTTTAATTATGAGAATATCAAAATCGACAATAACCGACTTAACTTCAATAGCACTTGTTGGATTATCTTTTTTGACTCCTGAACCATATAAAACACCTATACTAATTGTAGGGCTATTTGCTCTATCGGGAGCTATTACCAACCAACTCGCAATACATATGTTATTTAACAGAGTCCCTCTACTATATGGTTCAGGTGTTATAGAGCAGAACTTTGAATCATTCAAAGGTTCTATAAAAGATATGATAATGAAACAGTTTTTTACCAAAGAGCAATTACAGGCATTTTTCCAAAATGAGGAGCAGAAGATAGATTTAGCTCCATTGGTAGAGTCTGCTGATTTCTCTCCTGCTTTTATAGCACTCAAACAGAGTGTAATGGAGTCAAAACTAGGTGATGCACTCAATTTTTTTGGTGGAGAGAAGGCACTAGATGCTCTAAGAGAACCATTTGCAAACAGACTAAAATCGGCTGTAGTTGGGATAGTGAGTTCTGATACATTCAAAGTGCAGATGAACCACCACCTAGAACACTCCTCTCTAAATGATGATTTAAGAAGCTCTGTAGAGGATTTAATCGACAAACGATTAGCAGACTTGACACCAAAAATGGTAAATGATTTAGTTCATGAACTTATTCATACTCATCTAGGTTGGTTAGTTGTTTGGGGTGGTCTATTTGGTGGGC
>CAZSHP010000139.1:0-3807 GCA_964606545.1 uncultured Sulfurovum sp.
TTTTTGCGTTATTTTTTAACCTCTATCTTAAATATCTGGTATAGATGGTGGTTTTTTCTCACTATTTTGAGGTGAGGGTGAGTTTGGTTTTACAATATTACTCATCTGTGTTGTACTTTGGTTATCATCCTTTTTTGTGCTACTTGAACCACATCCCATAAAAGATAACACCATAGCTCCTATTATTAAATATCTCATCTCTATCTCTCCTCTAATTTATCTGTTGTTATATTGTTATTGCTAAAAAAACTAATATATGTTGTTCCATTCATATCGAAAATCAGACCTCTTCTCTCTCCCCAATTGCTATCATCACTTGTTATTGGTTTGTAGCTTTTAATCTCATCTCCTATGATTTGATGAACCCCAAGGTAACTACTCTCTTTGGCGTAATCATCATAATCCCCTTCAACTCTATATGGTAGAGCAAATAGATTATCACTTCTACGATATGCCAAAGCTTTGTGGTTGTACTCTAGCTCTGTAGTGGTTCTATCTCCATAACTAAAACTATCCAATGAGGTAGGGTTCTCAAGGTCACTAATATCAAAAAGCTCTATCTTTACACCCTTGAGCTGACCATTGGCATCAGCATCTCTACCAATTCCCAATAGTCTATCCTCTCCTACAGGATGTAGATATGCAGAGTAACCATTTACCTCTAGTTCACCCATCTTTTTGGGGGCTTTTGGATTACTCATATCTATGGTGTAGAGTGGGTCTCTGTTTCTAAAGGTTACAACATATCCATTCTTTCCTATAAATCGTACAGATTGGATAGTCTCCCCCTCTTTTCCTAGCCCACTAAGTACTCCCTCTACAGACAGGAGTTTGTTGTTCTCTTTTAGAGTATAGATACTATTGTTAGTCCCTTGACTTCCCCAAGAGAACCCCTCTGTTGTTGCAATTCTCAATATATCTCTGTACTCACTCAATGAGAATTGATTTAGGGCATGTCCATATATAGAACCGATAGCTTTGTAGTTGAGATTACTATCTAGTGCAAACTTATAGATAGATGAACGCTCTTTATAGTTATTAAAATCATAGTAGATAGGGTATTGATTGGATACTAGATATAGTGCTTTTGATGAAGCGTATTGGATTGAGCTATATCCTACAAATGAGTTACTAAGTTTATATGCTCCACTACTAAGAGAGAAGTTTGAGATAGTTACTATAGATGTTGATTGATTCTGTTTTGATGGAGCATATAACCTTGATGGAGTGATAAGCTCTTCTCTGTGTTTAGAACTATCCTCTATCTCAGGTAGGAGGTCTTGAACCTTTACAATAGGGTTATCATAATCATAACGATAATATCTACTCTTCTCATAATCTCTCTCTATACGATAACACTCACTATATCTCTCATAATCTGATTTTCTCTGAACTTCATCTTTTGGTGACTCATTAGAGGTAGAATATGTAGTACTTTCTACATGATAAGGCTCTACTTGATACTCATCAAAATAGTCTCGACAAGTCTCAGATAGCTCAATATACTCTTTTGGATACTCTATATTGACTCTTGGAGAGAAACTACTTACTAGATATAGATTATCTCCTACAACTCTTGAAGTATCTATATATCCATCAATTTTATAGCTAGATACTTTTTTTATATCATCAATATTAGTTACATCAAAAATATCTATACCAATCTGATTAATATCATAATCGGGATAAGGTATAGTTGATGATTCTTCTTCATATTTGTAGTTTCTCTCAATTCGAGATAGAGCTGTCAATCTATTGTTAGATAGATATAGTGATACTATTTCTCTCTTATCATCAAAAGAGATTTTATTAATAGCTCTGCTCTCTCCTTTGGCTAATTGAGTAAATGTTGTAATACTAATAGCACTATTTTGATAATTATCTCTTTGAATATAAAAGATATTTATCCCATCATGTTTTACTATATCAGCCTCATCTACACCACTCTCTTGTAGATTTGTTCCCGAGGTATTTTTGATACCAGACTCATCGCGAGAGCTACTAGTAGGAGTAACAGAAGCCTCTGCTATTATATCATTGGGTTCGAAGACAGTCATAGAATCATTACTCTCTTGAGCCATATCTACCATATCCAAAAAGAACGGCTCAATTCCACAATATGGACGCTGATATATAGATGCCATCTCTTTTATATACTCCTCCATATCACTTTTTGTAGCAAAATTATGAAGTTTTGATGCCTCCTCCATTACAGAAATATTAGTATCTTTTGGTGCTTTTACCCAAATTCCATCAGAATTTTTGATATGGGCTAATTTTGGAAAATCCTCTTGTGACTCCTCTTCATCAAAAAGCTCCCACTCTCTATTAGGATTATATTTCCAAACAGTCATATCTTTGAATATATCAGCCGATACTACAGAGTCGATAGGCAAAGAGATGAGATTCCATCCTTTGTATAGTTGAATTATATCATTTGAAGAGTTTTCATTAGATGGTGCTTTGTTTAGAGAAGAGTTATCTAGTAGTAGACCCCACTCTTTTTTACTCTTTATCCAAAAGCCATGCCAGTTCTTTAATGAATCAAGTTTAGTGATATTATTTTCACTCATTTTTGCCTGAATTTCACTATCTGGCGAATAGCCAAGCCATCTCTGATTTTTTGCATCAAAGTGCCAAACCTGTTCAACACTATCTGATTTAAACTTGGACATATCTTCAAGTGGAGCGCTAGAACCTATGAGTTGCCATCCTTTTTTAACTATGAGAACTGAATCAGCCATAATAGCAGAAAAAAGAAAGACAACGATAAGTAAAATCTTCTTCATCGTTCATCCTTTTTTATATATTGGTTAAATTAACCTTAAAAGTATGATACATAAAAAAAATGTAGAAAGGGTGTAGATTGTTAAAAAATATTTTAAATTGAATCAAACCCCATATCTTCAGTAGGTTTTTCTCGGTTTTCTATACTAAATGGTTTTTGTCTATTTAGCACTATCTTCTCTTCATATAGGTTATGTTTTGCACCTCTCTTTTCTAAAAACTCCAACATCCTTTTTTGTCCTAGTTTTTTAGCATAATCCTTTACTGTCATTCCTCCGTAGTCTTTGGAGTTTATATCTGCACCATGTTGAATTAGTAGTTCGGCTATATGAGTATTGTTAAAACAGGCAGTTAAAATGATAGGAGTAATCCCACTCTTTCTATGTGTCTCATTGACATCTAGTCCCTTTTCTATACAAAATCGTATAACATCCTCTCGTCTAAATTTGATAGCTACATCAATAGCACCTAATCCATCATCATCTATCTCTCTTATATCCACCCCATACTCTAATAGTATCTCTATAGCCTCTATAGAAGCCCCTTTTCGTATAGCATAAAAAAGAATAGTCGTCTCATCAGGCTCTTCCAATCCATACTCTATACCCATATCTATAGGTGTAGTAAGGTCAATTCCACTCTCACATATCTTTCGTATCTTTACAAGGCTGTCATGCTCAATGGCTATTAGTAGCTCTTCCATAAAAATCACCTCTTTTAATTTTAGTTATATCATAAAACGGAGTAATCTACTCTTATTTCCTCTATTATAAAATAATCATTGTTTTTTGCTCCTTAATTGTTACTCTAATAGCTGTTTCTTTTTGAGAATTCTAAAGAGATAATGGACTGATTTTTTCAGACAACTCCCAACCCAATTTTATTTCATATTCTCGTACCTAAATCATGCCACATTTTCTATAAAATCAAGATAAACATTCATCGGTTTTAAATAATTTAATGATGAATGAAATCTTTTAAAGTTATATTTGTGGATATATGCTCTTATTCCATCTTTTA
>CAZSHP010000140.1:0-1114 GCA_964606545.1 uncultured Sulfurovum sp.
CCTACCATTCGTACTACATTCTCTTTGCTTCCTACATCTACTAGGTTTATTCTTTTTAATAGTGAGCTTGGAAATAGCTCTTGGAGCATCATTTTGGCTATGTGGTCTTCTACATAGACGGTAAGTTCGGCAGGGGCTTCGCCTACGAGTTCGCTAAATGCCATTGAGGTGCTAGGGGCGTAAATGACCTCTAGTTTCTCATTTAGTTTTTTTAGTAGGATTTTTCCCTGTGGGGGGATGGCATTAAATAGAAATGGTGAGTGGGTGGTAAATATAAGCTGTAGCCGTTTGTTGTAGACTATAGAGAATAGTTTATCTATTAGTACCTTTTGAGCTTTGGGGTGTAGTCCTAACTCTAGCTCCTCTATTAGAACAATACTAGAGTTTGGTAGTTCGTTGATTCTGCTAATCATGGCGATAATAACCTCTTCACCTGCTCCCATATTGAAATTGCTGTAGCTTAGACCTGAATCTAGGTTGATGCTGTTGAGCTTGAAGTTTACGATTTTGTCCGAGCTATTGACATCTACAGAGCTTAGGGGTTTGTTGAGGATATTGCGAATCATGGCTGTGCTTTGGCTCGATAGACGCTCTTGGGTAAATGAGCTACCAGTTGAAGAGAATGTGTTTTTAAATGTATTGAACTCATGAGCAGGAATCACTCGTGAGACACCATAAAAATCACTATGTCTATGGGGTCGAAGCCGATAGTCATTCCACTTTTTGCCCTTTTTGAGGGTGTGAGTTTTGTTTCCATTTTTTTGGGTAAAGCTGTAGCTTATCTCTGCGTTTTCGCTCTTTTGCTCTCCTCTGAAATGGATAAAAAAATCGCTAAAGGTGTAGTAGGGTTTTGCTTTTTTGGAGTTGGAGAAGCGATAGGGTTTATGGGTTGTATCCTTGTTGTGATAGAGACAAGCTATGAGTTGAAGTATAGTGGTTTTACCGATTCCATTTGCTCCTGCTATAGCTGTAATGGGGTAATCAAATCTAATGGTTACATCTTTGACACCTCTTAAGCCTACCTCATTAAATGAGATAGAGGTTAGCTTTTGGTCGAAGTATGGGGTTTGCCATTTTTGGGCTAGTTTTTTTTGGGTGGACATTATTTTATAGG
>CAZSHP010000140.1:1214-3752 GCA_964606545.1 uncultured Sulfurovum sp.
TCATTCTCAAAAAAATACTTACCATGAGATTTACTAGAAGTTTTTGAGGGCGTAGCAGATGAAGAGCTAGAGGATGACCCACTACCCACTTTAACACTATTCTGCCCCATCAATCTAGCCACACTCCCCACCTTTGGAATTTTGGTAGAAGCACTAGAGATAATCTTAGCCGACTCCACCGAGATTATTCGAGCATTGACCTTAATATCATTACCCAAATCGGTCAAAGAACCTGTAACAATCGAGTCTACATTTAAAATCTTGCCAACCTCTTTCATAGATTTTGGGTCTAGTAGTCCACTACTAGAGAGTTTGAGCTGTTTTAGGACTTTGTTTAGCTGTCTTCGTTCGACTATCTCGTAGCCTTTATCTTTTTTGTTTTTTAGAAGCTCATTGATTAGCTCTTCGGCTAAAAAACGCCCCAAATCGGTTACATTGTCGTTTAGGTCGCTAAACTCTATAACAGCTATCTTTTTTTTGCCCTCTTGAAGCATACTTTCGGATATAGATTTTCCTACTTCGGCCACGCCTGATTCTAGGTTAGATGCTCCGAAGCTTGGTGTGGTTAGGAGAAGTAGTGAGATTAGTAGACTCTGTTTTATTATTTTCATATTTTTCCTTAATTATTTCTATAGCTGTTATATTACATAAAAAAAGGTTATTGTTTACATAAAACTATTATTTTTGTATTTAAAAAAATAAATTCTGTTATTTGGGACATTTTTTGGTAAACAGAGATACTATAATAACACAAAAATAAAAAGGATTACAATGAAAACCGTTTACAAACTCACTATGATTTTAGCTATTACAACTTTTACTGGTTGTGGAGGAGGTGGAGGTGGAAGCTCCTCTAATACAGATAATTCAGACTCCTCAAACACCATCAAAGAGTTAGCATCTATACATAAATATAGTATCTCTGCTACACCTACTTCTGACGGAAACTGCAAAGGTGCAAATGGGGAGATGGTTATAGAGGGTAGTGAAGTTTCAGGAACAGTTAAAACAGGTTGGGGTGACCAACTTATGATTAATGGTACTTATAACAAAACTAATGGAGATATTGATGGAGGGTTTGCCAAAAACAGTACAAGATTGGCAGAGTATAGTGGAAATATAAAAGACAATAGTGGTACAGGAGAGTGGTCTGATAGTTTAGGTTGTAGTGGGACATGGAAAGCTACAGGATATTCAAGTAACTATATTGATAGCTCTCCTACACCGACAACAACATCAAATAGAACCTCTTCATCCAAAAGCTTTGACCCCAACAACTTACAAGGATATAAACTTAGTTACACAGGAACAGGAATGGTTGATTATACAATTCTCTTTAATTGTGATGGCTCTTTTGAGACAAAAGCAAGTAGACATGGTGTGACTGTAGAGACAACACATGGAGATACTATTACTATAGATAGTGATAAGATTCTTTTAAAGAGTAGTGTAAATGATATAGATGATGTCTCTATTACATTAATTGATGGAAATATTGTTCTTGGAAAATCCAAAGATGATATGGGGAATGTTATTACTGATATAAAAAAGGTCTCTAGTTGTAATTAGAGAGGTATAATTCAATTATATAGAATTATTTTCGTTTTGATAAGATTAAAAAATAACTAACTAAAAGTAAGATAGTATGAGCAAGAGAAAAACAGATAATATATTTAAACTAATGGAGCTATTCGTTCAAAAAAAGACCCTTTGTAGAAATGGTAAAATTTTAAATCAACAAGGAATGCTAGTAAAGCATATTGAGGATTTGGGTTTTAGTGTACGAACTTTTCGTCGTTATCTTGATGAGATAAAAGATAATTATTCTCATATATTAGAGATAAAAAAGTGTGGCTCTAGCTGTTATAAGTTGGAGAGTACTTCAGAGATATTTTATAAATTTTTGAGTGGTAGTGAAGAGATTTCTTGGTTACTTCAACTCATACATGAATCTGACAAAAATCTACTCAATGAGTTAGCCCAAGAGAGTAAAATAAGACTAGAGAAGATTTCAAAAGAGGAGAGGGATATTTTTCTCTTTCAGGGGCTTCCTTTTAATGAACTTCAAAATAGAAGAAGCAGAGATATTTTCAATATGCTCAAACTTGCTATTAAAAATTGTGAATATAGAGATATTCACTACCATTACAATACCCCTCAGATTCTAAAAAACGCTCAATGTCTCAAACTTCTCTTTATGGATAGCAATTGGTATATCGCCATAAGCTCAAAAGAGAAAGGTTTTTTGCTTTTGAGAATGGCATTTATTACCCATGTAGAGTACTCCAAAAAGGATACCTATCAACTTAATCAATTGAGTCAATATAACGATTATCTCAAAAATATACAAAATCCAATGACACTATATGGAGTAGAAAAAAAGGTAGGACACTTTTTGGCTTCACCCAAGGTTGCAAAATATTTTAAACCCAATATGAAAAAATATCTCAACTCACAAACTTTTATCAGAGAGCTAGAGGATGGGAGTGTGGAGTTTAGTTTGGAGTATACTCAACCGTTGGAGGTGTTACCTTTTAT
>CAZSHP010000141.1:0-3729 GCA_964606545.1 uncultured Sulfurovum sp.
AGTATACTCAAAAAATATTACAAAAGCGTTATAAAATATTATTTTTTAACTTAAAATTTTCTATCTTTTAGATAGAAATCTCTTTTATATCGGCAATCTCCTTAAAAGATTTATATATAGAAGCTACACTATTTTTGCGATTGGCTCTAATAGCTCTATCATCTGCATTTACCATTACACTATCAAAGTAGCTATCTAGTTTTGGTTTAAGTGCAAACATTGCGTTTAATTGCTCCTCATAAGAGTCATATTCTTTAGAGATAGTACTACTATATGCAGAATACAGTTCACTCTCCATAGCTTCACAAAAGAGAGAGGTATCAATAGATAGTTCATTATTTAAATCTATCTCTTTTGAGATATTAGCTACTCTTTTAAATGTAGAAAACTGCTCTTTGAAAGAGGGTTGGGAGACTATGTTGTTTAGAGCAGATACCTTTTTGGCAATCTCATTTATATCTTTCTCTCCTGATTCTAAAACAGCAGAGATAACAGATGGATTTGCCTTTAGAGATTTTCTGATTCTCTCTAGTATAAACTCTCTTAGTCTATTTTTATCATAATCATCATATAACTCATCAAGTAGAGTTATAATCTCATCAATATCAAAACTCAAATCATACTCTATAACCATTCGTACAATACCATTTACTGCTCGTCTTAGTGCAAATGGGTCTTTTGAGCCTGTTGGGATTTTACCAACAGAGAAGAGACCTATAAGTGTATCAATCTTGATAGCCATAGAGACAATAGCAGAGAATATAGAGGATGGAAGCTCTGCCCCCTCACCTAGAGGGAAGTACTGCTCTTTGATAGCGTTGTAGACTAGTCTATCTTTGCCAAGAGCTTTGGCATAATAGTAACCCATGAGACCCTGAAGCTCTGTAAACTCATAGACCATCTCCGAAGTTAGGTCAGCTTTTGCTAGAGATATAGCCTCCTCCATTAGTATAGTCAACTCATGAGAATCTCTGCCTGTCTCTCTCTCTACACTATCCATATAGAGTGATAGTAGTCTAAGTGCAATGGTTTTTTCTCTATCTATCTTGTCCGTTAAACTACCTAGACCGTCCATAAAGGTAATCTTCTCCAAACCATCTGTTACAAGACCTCGTTTGAGGTCATTTCTATAGAAAAATAGTCCATCAGAGAGTCTAGGTTTCAAAACTCTCTCATTACCCTCAACTACCTTTGAGTAGTCATCTGTCACAGCATTTGAGACCACTACAAATCTATTACTTAACTTTTCATCTTCAAATACAGGGAAATATCTCTGATGCTCTTTCATAGATGCGATAATAGCTTCAGGTGGTAGCTCTAAAAATAGTTCATCAAAAGAGCCAAGTAGAGATTTTGGATTTTCAGTAATTGCTACAATCTCATTGAGTAGTGAGCTGTCTCGCTCAATAGTAATATTATGCTCTTTTTCTAATATATTAAACTCTGCTAATATTTTTGCTTTTCTAATATCAGGATACAGAGATACCATACCCTCTGCCAAAATCTCCTCATACTGATTAATATCAGCCACCTCAACAGAGTCAAAATTTACCATTCTATGAACAAAAGTTTTTGTATCTGATTGGACACCAAATAGCTCAATATTCACAGAATCCTCACCAAGTCTAACCTGTAACCAACGAATAGGACGAATAAACTCATCACCTCTACTACCCCAACGCATCATCTTTCCAAAGCTCATAGAGGCTATCCACTTGTCTATCATCTCCTCTAGTAGCTCCTCTGTAGCTGTTCCTTTCTCCTCTTTTTTGAAGTATAGAACCTCTCTGCCATTTTTTGTAGAGGTGGTTAGTTTATCAAAAGCTACTCCACATTTTCTTGCAAAACCCTCACCAGCTTTTGTTACTTTGCCATCTCTAAGAGCCACCATCATAGGTGGGCCAAATAGCTCTGTGGTGCTATCTTGTTGTTTTGTAGCTATAGCTTGATGTTTTAGTACCAAACGGCGTGGTGTATATAGAAACTCAAACTGAGTTGTTAACTTATACTCTTTTAGTATATTTTCCCAAGATTTTTCAATATTTTTGAGGATTTTTAGTAGAGGTATAGCAGGGAGTTCCTCTACACCTATCTCTATTAGAAGTGGTTTTGTCATAGTTTTTTATCCTAGTTTTTAATAATTGTGGGATTTTAGCATATGGTTGATAAATGAGGGGTTATAGTGGAGTATAGAGTTATTTATTAAAATAATATTTAAAAAATTTAATTAAGCTTAATTTAAGACATAATATGATATAACAATAGTATTAAGTATAGATTAAATTAAAAGATTAATTTCAAATAATAAAAAAATGGAGGAAATAGAGATGATATTTAGTAAAATAAAAATTTATATTATAGGTTTAATTGGTGCTTCTATAGTGGTTGGATGCAGTAGTAGTGGTACAAAAACAGAAGCAGAGAGAGTTGGGTATCTAGTTACTCTAAGTAAAAATGACATCTATTATAAATGTGGAAACAAAGAGGAGCTTATAAACAGAAGTGGTAAATTCTCCTGCTCCTCTTTTCCTGTAGGTTTCTATAGAGACTCTATCAAGATAGGTTCAATATCATCTCTACATAATGATAAGTATGTTTTCCCCCAAGATATGCAACTAGAGGAGGATAGTATAAGCTCTACCATTATGAAGTTGGCTTCTCGTTAGAGTACTCAATAGAGTCCAAAATACCAGCCTCTTTGAACCCTTTGAGTCTCAAACGACAACTATCACAAACACCACAAGCGACATCCTCTCGCTTGTAACAGCTCCATGTATCTGCCAATGGCACACCTAACTCCAATGATTTTTGAACTATCTGCTCTTTTTTGAGATGAACAAGAGGCATTTTTATCTCTAATTTAGTCTCATCTCTAGTTCCTAGATTTATTGAGTTTTGCATAGACAATATATACTCATCCCTACAGTCAGGATACCCAGAGCTATCCTCCTCTACAACACCAATAAAGATAGCCTCTGCTCCATGTTTCTCTGCTATAGCTGTAGCTATAGAGATAAAGATACCATTTCTAAATGGTACATAGGTTATAGGTACACCACTCTCTATCCCACCTGTTGGAACCTCTAGGGAGCTATCTATTAGTGCAGAGGCTCCAATGAGTTTAAAAAAATCCAAATCTATCTCATAGTTCTCTATTGTGGATAGATTTTTGGATATTTTTCTAAATGACTCTAACTCTTTTTGCTCTGTAAGCTGTCCATAGTTGAAGTGTAGGGCAATAATCTCATATCCATCCTCCTGTGCTATTTTGGCACTCAATGCACTATCCATACCCCCAGAGATTATACATACTGCTTTTTTTTTCATTTGATACCTTTTTGGTTTGAAATATATCTAAAAAATCTTAGAGGTTAATGTTATTTTGGTATTATCTTATTTTGTAACCAAAACCTCCCAAATAGCCACACCTTTTCTATTTGTAAGTGTAATATTATCATCAACATTTAATAGAGATGTATTAATATCAAAAACAAGATTTTTTCTCTGTTTTTCAGAGGAGATACTCTCTAATTCTTTACCTTTTCTAATAATTTTACATATAATTGGTGCTTGTCTAACTCTCTCTATAACTATTTTATAAACCTCATCTTTCTCTTTTTTAATAGACAGGGTTTCAGATTTAAATAGATTAGTAACCTTAGTTGCACCTTTTACCTTATCCTCTTTTGGAGCTTTTTCATGTCCTTCATCCACTGGTCTATCTTTTAC
>CAZSHP010000142.1:0-3682 GCA_964606545.1 uncultured Sulfurovum sp.
ATTTGCGTGATGTTTTAGTGTTTTTACATATTACTGTTTTATTGTTTTAGGGTAGAAAAATGGGGTCTGAAAATAGCTGAAAAATCAGATTTTATAAACAGCTATAAAACCCACAAAATAGGGCTTTATAAAGATTTTATTTGAAATTTTTTATAGTCGTTTCGCAATGAAAAAATCACTCCAAGCTAGTACAAAAGTGTCGATTGCTAGTACAGAAATGTCGTTAGATTTTAGCGAAAAAGTACAGAAGTGTTGTCTCCGAGTACAAAAGTGTTGATATTGGTACATATATTTTTTATGTACTTTTTAGTGCTAAAAAGACTCTTTTTCGCCCTTTTTAGTATGATTTTTATCTCAAATAGCTAATAAATTCAGAAATTTTTTTTCTAAAAAGTACAAATTGGGAAGAAATAGTACATAATTATTTTATGTACTATGTGTTATAATGTTGAAAAAGGATATATTTTGGGTAAAGACTTGATAGTGAAAGATAATAAACTAATACGAGCAAAATATAGTCTAGGTTTGCATCAGACAAGGTTTATAGCACATCTAGCAAGTACAATTAACAAAAATGATACTGATTTTTTTACCTATACTATGAGATTAAAAGAGTTACTTGATTTGCTAAAAGTGGAACGGAGACATTGGAAACGACTAAATAGAACTCTAACTGACCTAATGACTAAAATCATAGTCATTGAAGATAGTGATTCCAAAATAAGCAAAACAACGCTATTGGGCTTTTTTAGCATAGACAAGGATAAAGAGATAGTTGAGTATAGATTTGATAAATCAATGAAACCCTATCTGTTAGACCTAAACAACAGATTTAAAAAAGGCAGTTATACCAAGCTTAGTTTTGAAAAGATAGTAGGTTTTGGTTCACAATATAGTGCTAGATTATATGAAGTATTAGAGATGAAAGCAAAACAGAGTGAGAGGTATAAAAATAGCTCTATGTTAGAGTTTGAGTATGATTTAAAGGATTTAAAAGAGTTGCTATTAGGAGAATACAACTCAAAAACAGGAGATATTGAGATTCCTAAAAGCTATCAAGTTTTTGGTAATTTCAAAAAAAGAGTTTTAGACCCTGCATACAAAGAGTTAAAAGAAAAAGGAGACTGTTTTTTTGAGTATGAACCTCTCAAAGTTCGGAATAAAGTTATAGCTATAAAATTCAAAATCTTCAAAAAAGATTTCCATGAAAAGAAAAAACTCCTACTCCAAAACTCCACCACCAAAGCACTAGCCCAAGAGCAAATCAGGCGAATTATAGAACGCAAAAAAGATAAGATAAAGGATAGATTGAAATATGAGCAGAAGTTGTTTCAACTCTATTTAAAGGGGGAGTTGAAATTTGATAAGGATATTCAGGAGGTTATTGATAATATGGGGATAGGTTAGATTGAAATTGATGTTTTGGTAAAATTAAAATTTAACACCAAAGATTGAACGGAAAGTAATACTTTATGAAATACAAAATATTCTGTGATGAGAGCAATCACTTATTAAATACCAAGTCCAATTTAATGGTTAATGGTGCTATCTTGGTAGATGAAGAGAGAGTTGAAGAGATAAACCGACATATTAAATATCTAAAGCGTAAATATGACCATTTTCATGAGCTAAAATGGACAAAACTTCTCAACTCAAAAAGAGATTTTTATAAAGAGTTGATAGACTATTTTTTTGAGAGTGAGATGAGATTTAAAGCTACTTTTATTCCTAATAAAAAAGAGCATACACACTCTTTACATAATAATTCTCATGATGAATTTTATTATATTGTCTATTTTTATACTATGAGAAACTTTATAAATAGGTCTGATGAGTATAAAATCTATCTTGATTACAAAGATATAAATGGTGGAAAACGCATCAAAAAGCTCAAAGAGACTTTGGGTAAACAGGCTAAAGCGTGTGAGATTTATATTATTCAATCCCAAGAGTCGCAGATTTTACAACTTTGTGATATTTTTATAGGGGCGATTGGGTACAAAAACAGAACAGACCTTAAGACAAAAGAGAGTGAAGTTAAGCTTTTTATTATTGAGTATCTTGAAGAGAAATTGGGTTATCCTTTGGTGGCTACCTCTCCTTGGGTTGAGAAGTTTAATATCTTTAGATGGTATTTAGGATAGAGATGATAATTTTAACCTCTGCCACATTAACAACACTCAATCCAATAAGCATTGAAGAACTATTTGCCATTTTCAAAAGAGATTTTATCAACAATGAAACCTATCTATCCAAAAAGGAACAGCGTTATCTTATTAGTGTCAAAAAAGAGAATTGCTGTCCTTGTCCTTTTGGAAGCACACCAAAGCCTGAACGATTTTGGCATATTATTACCAAAAATGATAATGCCTGATAATCTCTATATCTTCTGTACCTCTAACTATCGTGATGATAAAAAAGTGATAGAGGATAATCTGCTTAGACGGTTTGAGGTGTTGGAGATTTATCCAAAAGTTGAGGTGGTACATGAGTATTGTAGAGATTTTTTTGAGCAATTAAATGGGAATACTTTAACTAAACTAGAAGATGAGATACATCCTGATAGATTTTTGATAGGTCACTCTAATTGGCTAAAAGTGGATAATGAACAAAGTTTCTATAGAGCTTTTTTAAAGGTTGTGGTGGAGTTCAAAGATATAAAAGAGGTTGAATTTAACGACTTTAAAGAGATAGTCCAAGATTTACCATTAACCAAAGAGCTAAATTTTAACTCCTATAAAAGCATAATAGAAGATGTACAAACCAAAGCAGGGTATGATTTTCTTGACTAGATTGATTTTTGTCAATGAAAATGAGAATATCTTTGAGGCTTGTGCAAAACAAGGGGTAGTGGCTGATATTGAACATCTCAAATTTATCTCTGCCAAAGTGAATAATAACTACATAGGCTACTATCAATTTCTACAAGATGAGGTCTATTATAAAATCTATATCTTGCCCAAAACCACGCCACGAGTAGAGAGTGAAGAGGAGAATAAGAGAGCTTTTATAGAGCTACTTTCCAAATATTATCAACTCAAAAGCCAATACAGCTCTATCAAATATGAGAGCCGAAATAGGAATATAGTAGATTTTGCATTGGAGAGTGAAAAAGAGTCTAATAGAAGTGATAAGCTTGATGATTTTATCACCTATAAATATAGTGATGCGTTGCAAACCATAGGGCAGTTTTTTAAAAAGCATAAAAACTCATTGACCAAAGAGAAGCGATTTTATGCTCAAAATATTAGACATCAGTTTGATTTGAAACGCAATATTTTAGAGCTTGACAAAAGCAAAATACACCAACGAAAAAAAGAACCCTATCTCTACTCTAAACTTGCCATTATCAGCATAAAGGTGTTACACCATTTTCTAAAACATAAAGGCAAAAATAGAGAAGCCAAGAAGTTAAAAAATAAAATAGAGGCTAAATATGGAGTAGAGAATTATAATTTTAAACCAAAAGAGATAGGCTATAAAAAAGTGCTAAAGCTTTTTAAAAGTAGTGATGAAAAAGAGTTGTATTTGGCTCTGTTAACGCTACTTGGGGTTGAGAGTTACTTTGAAGATAATAGCTATA
Organism: uncultured Sulfurovum sp.; assembly: GCA_964606545.1. GTDB lineage: Bacteria > Campylobacterota > Campylobacteria > Campylobacterales > Sulfurovaceae > UBA1140. Next base: position 3,584 of record CAZSHP010000142.1, read on the forward strand.
AAGCTATGCTCAAACTCCATAATCAACATGCTCATTTAAAGATAAAATCATCGTTATAGATGCAAAATGGAAAATTATTGAGAGTGAAATAAAAATATC
>CAZSHP010000143.1:0-3659 GCA_964606545.1 uncultured Sulfurovum sp.
ACTATGAGTAACATAGACAAGAGTAAACCCCAATTGCTCTTGAAGCCTAACTATCTCCCCTCTCAACTCCTCACTCCTTTTACCATCCAAACTAGACAAAGGCTCATCCATCAACAAAATCTTGGGTTGAGTAGCCAAAGCACGAGCCAACGCCACTCGTTGTTGCTCCCCTCCTGATAGAGTCTGGATAGCTCTCTTGTTATATCCCACAAGCCCTACCATTTCCAACATCTCATCTACTCTATCAACTATCTCTCTTTTGGATTTTTTCTGAACCTTCAAACCAAAACCGATATTTTGCTCCACACTCATATGACTCCAAAGAGCCAAATCCTGAAAGACCATATTTATCCCTCTATTATGAGGCTCAACCAAGACTCTATTTGATTCACTAACCACCTCACCACCGATTATCACCTGCCCACTATCAGGAGCAATAAATCCTGCAATTAGACGCAAAATTGTTGTTTTGCCTGAACCCGATTCACCTGTGATTACTAGTCGCTCTTTTGGGTTGATATTTAAGTTGAAATCTTTTAGAATCTCTTTTATGGTTATGTTTTTTAGCTCAATCTCAATGCCCACTATCCAAAACCTCCAACACTCTCCTTAAAGTATCTAACATTCCCTGTTTAAACTCATCATCTCTTGCCGTTTTTTTATAAAGCTCTAGCTCCTTTCTGCGTTGCTCTAACATCACCTCATCAAATATCTTTTTATATGCTAACTCTTTGGTATGAGTATCAGGATTATTGAGATATTTACTCTCATAATCGTTATGTTGACTCATATTGGTTGCTAGAGTAGTTAGTTTTATTCTCTGCTCCTCGGGTGTTGCATCCCACCCGTGAAACCATCGCTCATTAAAGCTTTTGATAATCTCCTCTAGCTTATCATATTTCTCCTCTTCACCTCTAACACCTCTTGTATTTGGGTTTTGTGGGTCGAGTTGGCTCTCTTGCTCATCAAGTTCAATAGAGCAACCAAGTTTCACTCTTTCCAAACCATAAGTAGATAAATCGACCGAATTAAGCAAGGCATCAAGTTTATCTAACTCTCTATTTTTTACCTGTAGCTTTGGAATTAAAAATTTTAGAAACCAAAATAGGCTCTCCCACTCCACACTCTCAAAAGGCAAGATAGAGGAGAGTTGACCATATATTTTGACAAACTGTTTTGCTTTGATTTTAAAATCAGCCTTTTCTTCCTCTTCTAGCTCCAACTCTTGGTTAAATCTATACGCACAACTATCAATAATAGGGCTTAAACTATTATACTCTGCTCCATTAAAATAGAGTTCTATAAACTCCTCAACCTCACTCCAAAAATAGACACCAAAAGCCCCCATTTCGCTTTTTAGGTCATGTAAAACATTAACATCTGTAGCACTCTGTAGACTTGTAGCTGTATAGTAGGGTTCAAATGATTTCTGTATCTCTTCACTTTTATTAAAAAAATCCAATACAAACAAATCTTCGGTCTTTTTACCCAATTTTGGAGCAGAGCGATTAAGTCGTGAGAGAGCTTGAACTGCTAGAACATCTTGTAGCTTCTTATCCACATACATAGCTGTTAGTTTAGGTTGGTCAAAACCTGTCAAAAACTTATTTGCCACCACCAAAAGTCTATACTCATCACTATCAAACTTTTTACTTATATCTTTTGAGGGAAATCCATTTAAATCACTTTCGTTATACTCAACTCCATCTATCTCTTTTTTACCTGAAAATGCAATTAATATTTTAAAAGGCTCTCCTCTCTCTTTTAGTTTTTTGTTTAGTGCTTGATAATAGGTAATAGCTGAGGCTATATCTTGGGTTACTACCATCCCTTTAGCTTTTCCTTTGAGCTTCTTTTGTTGATAGACATTGCTTATAAAATGCTCCAACATTACCCCACTCTTTGTATCAATGGTTTTTGGATTTTTCTCAACAAAGGCTTTAAGCATCTTTTGAGCTTTGGCTGTTTTAAACTCGGGGTTATCTGCTACACTTTTAGCTATCTCATAATAGCTTTTATAGGTGGTATAGTTTGCCAAGACATCTAAAATAAATCCCTCCTCAATCGCCTGTTTCATAGAGTAGAGATGAAAAGGTTTAAACTCTCCTTTTTCATTTTTTGTTCCGAACTTCTCTAGGGTTGAGCGTTTGGGGGTAGCCGTAAAGGCAAAATAGGAGGCATTGTTTTTCATCTTTCGTCTTCTCATAAACTCCAAGATTTGAGTATATATATCTTCCTCTTTCTCATCTGTTTCCATCTTTCCCATAGCCAAATTCATACTAGCATGTGATAAACCATCTTGTGAACTGTGGGCTTCATCCATAATAATAGCAAATGCTCTACTACTCATATCTGCCATATCTTTTGCAATATGTGGAAACTTCTGAATAGTAGTTATAATAATCCGTTTTCCACTCTCCAATCTCTCTTTTAACTCTCTAGCAGATGAGACATGAGATACAATATTTCCCTGTTGATTAAAAGCCTGAATATTATCTCTTATCTGTTTATCTAGCAATCTTCTATCAGTTACAACAATAACAGTATCAAAAACTGGCTCATTAATCTCTCTTCCATTAGCTACTTCTAAACTCTTTGGATAACTCTCTATCAATCTATAAGCTAACCATGTTAAAGAGTTTGATTTTCCACTCCCTGCACTATGTTGAATTAGATATGTTTTTCCTACGCCATTTTCTGAAACATCTTTTATAGCTCTCCTAACCACATCAAGTTGATGATAACGAGGAAAAAAGAGTGTTCTTGTTGATAATCTATCTCTCTCTTTACCATTAAATCGCACAAAATGCTCTATAAGTTCAGCCAAAGACTCCTTTTGAAATATCTCCTCCCACATATAGGCTGTTTTATGCCCGTTTGGGTTAACAGGATTTCCTTTTCCCTCCCCATCTCCCTTATTAAATGGTAGAAAAAATGTCTTTTCTTTCTCTAGCTTAGTTGTCATATAGACCTCATCAGTATCAAAAGTAAAATGAACCAAACATCTACCAAAATTCAAAAGCGTCTCTTTTGGGTCTCGCTCCTTTTTATACTGTCTCTGTCCGTCAACTCTTGCTGATTGATTTCTGTTTTTTAGCTCCATAGTCATAAGTGGCAAACCATTCACAAACAGAACCATATCTATTTCCAATAGTGGATTAGCCTGTGAAAAATGAACCTGTCGAGTTACACTAAACTCATTTTTTCTAAAATTATCTCGAACACTCTTTGCACTAGAGCCATTTGGCTGAGGGTAAAAGAGTATAAATTTTGCATTGTTAACAGATAGTCCCTTTTTAAGTAGATAGAGCAGACCATACTTTTTAAGCACTCGGTGCATTCTCTCAATAATAATCCGTCTGTAGTTGGGTTCTCTCTCAAATTTTTTAAGTTCATGGGCTTGTGTACTCTCTAAAAAGTGCCAAAAGCGTTTAGTATCAATAGCAAACTCTTTATCAAAATCTCTATAATCTCCCAAATAGAATCTTTTGTTCCCTCCATAAGGCTCTATCTCTTCGGCTACAACTCCTCGTTTCTGCTCCTCAATACTTGTTCCTGTTAGTGCTTTTTCTATCGCTTCCTCAAAGGCTCTCTCATCAGTTTGGCTCTGCATCTACTCCCCTTTTTATTGCTTTTTCTATTTTACTATTTTTTTCTTT
>CAZSHP010000144.1:0-3536 GCA_964606545.1 uncultured Sulfurovum sp.
TATTTGTAGCTTAAGTTTTAAAACTTAGCTATGGATATGTTTGAGTAAGTTTTATGGAACGGTATATAGATTGTAGGAGTTAGATTATCTAGTTTTTATATATAAGTACTTGTGGTTAATAAGAGCTTTTGTATTATCAAAAATATTTTAGATGCTTCACAAGTAAAGATGAGAGAAACATAGCTATAATTATGACTTTGGATGATGAATGTAATTAAGCAGAGATTATTAGAATGGCTAAAGAGTCTATTTTCATCACCTAAACCTATAAAAAAGGAATAGAGATGTCGTTTAATAGTATAAGAGAACTACTAGAGATAGCAAATCAGCAAAATCCCCACAAGATAGCATTAATTGAGAATGAAACGAGATATACATATAGTGAACTATTTATAAAAGTAAATCAACTAGCGAACTACTTTAGACAGTTGGAGTTAGGAGAGGGTAGTAGAGTTGGTATCTACTCCAACAAGAGTTTAGAGCAGGTTATAGCTATTTTGGCACTATTATCTACGGAGTATGTGATAGTACCTATTACTAGGTTTTTAAAACCCGAACAGGTGGAGTCTATTGTAAAAGATGCCTCTATAGATACTATCATTACAGATAGAACCAAGATTAAAAATATAGAGCAGATGGAGTTTGAGGGTAGAGTTATTACTTTTGAGCCACTTAGAGATGAACTTGTCTCTTTTAAGGAGATTTATAAATGTTTCAATACTAGATATGAGCATAAAATAGACAATAGTAGCTCTGCTGTTATCACATATAGTTTTGGTTCAGATGGTTCTCAAAAGGGTATTGTAATAGGTCATCAAAATCTAATAGATGGTGCTAGAGTGGTTTCAGACTATTTACAGTTACAAAGTAGTGACACTATATCGGGACTACTATCATTCAATTTGGACTATGGGCTAAATCAGATATTTTGTACACTATATAATCAAGCTACATTGGCTCTGCACAAATTTATCTTGCCAAGTGATTTTTTTGCTCATCTTTTGAGAGATGAGATAACAGTTTTGGCAATGATGCCTGTACATATTGGTAAGATGTTTGATGAAGACCCACATAGATTACCACTCTCAAAACAGCTTGACCATGTTAGAGTGATTACCTCTTCTGGTGGAAATATTACGCCGACTATGGTTAAAAAGGTGGATGATTACTTTAAACCTGCACGATTCTACTCTATGCATGGGTTGACAGAGGCTCTTCGTTCTACCTATCTCGACCCATCACAGATTCATATTCGTCCAACCTCTATAGGAAAAGCTATTCCTGAAGTCGAAGTCTATATTATCAATGAGAAGCAAGAGGAGTGTGGAGTAGGTGAGGTAGGAGAGCTTATCCATAGAGGTTGCTGTATCTACAAAGGGTATTGGAATAGTCCAAAGGAGACAGAGAAGAGATTTAAGAGTATCTCTATTTTATCAAAAATTATAGAGATAGAGAATCCAAATGAGATAGTAATAGCCACAGGTGATTTTGTCTATAGAGATGAGGAGGGGTATATCTATTTTGTAGATAGAAAAGATGATATGATAAAGACAAATGGATATAGAGTCTCTCCAAAAGAGATAGAGGATGTGGTTTATCATAATTTTACAGAGATTAAACAGTGTGCTGTTTTTGGTATTCCAAATGAGGAGATAGAGGAGGAGATAGCTCTAGTCTACTCTGCTACAATCAAGATTCCACAAAATGAGATACTCTTTGAGCTAAAAAAACATCTAGCGACCTATATGATACCCTCTGTGATAGAGTATAGAGAGTCACTACCTCTAAAAGCCTCTCATCATGAAGTAGTAGATAAGGGACTTTTGAAAAAAGGCTTTTTAGTTTGAGGTTATTATATAAGATAGATTATCTTATAGGTCTCTATTGACACCCTACACACTCCTGACTTCTATCCTCCACATCATTGGTAGCTTCAGGAGATTGACTTCGTAGATAGTAGGTTGATTTTAGACCATACTTCCAAGCATTCATATATATCTCGTTTAGATACCTACCACTAGCTTTATTAAGTGATAGAAAGATATTGAGCGATTGTCCTTGGTCTATCCACTTTTGACGAATTGCCCCTGCTTTTACTAATATATTTTGATTTAAATCATAGCTTGGGGTGTAGTACTCCCATGTATCGGGTGAGAGATTTGGAACTACTACAGGAATCATACCTGATAGATTCTCTTCAAACCATTTTCTCTTGTATACTGGCTCTATCGCTTGGGTTGTTCCTGTGAGGATAGAGATAGAAGAGGTTGGAGCTACTGCCATAAGATAACCGTTTCTGATACCATCTCTTTTGACTTTGGCTCTTAACTCCTCCCAATCATGAGTATATGATTCTCTCTCTATTAGTTTACAAGCCTCTTGGTTTGCATTATCAATAGGGAAAATACCTCGGCTCCACTCTGAGCCTTCAAATGTTGGATAGATGCCTTTTTCTACAGCCAAATCACTTGATGATTTGATAGCATAGTAGCTAACAGACTCCATTACCTCATCAACTTTTCGTAGATGTTTATCTGAACCCCACTCTATCTTATTCTCTGCTAACATTTGAGCTTCACCCATTACTCCAAGTCCAATAGCTCTACTCTTCTCATTTGTCTTTTTGACCTTTGCCAATGGATAAAAGTTAAGGTTAATTACATTATCAAGCATCCTAATAGCAATTGGTACAACTCTCTCTAAATCCTCTGCCTTATTTACTTTTGATAGATTTATAGATGCTAGATTACAAACAGCTGTATCACCATCTACCATATCCTTATCAACCATCCAAACCTGTTTTCCCTCTATAGAATCCAAAGCCGTTATCTTTTTGGCAGGTTTTGTCATACCATTATCTACAGTAACTAATTTCTCCTCTTCAAAAATATCTATGCTTTTATCGTTATAGGTTACTTTTATTTTGTAGTAATTTGGGGATGTATTTTGAAAAATTTCGGTACAAAGGTTACTACTGCGTATAATCCCACTATGTTTATTGGGATTGGCTCTATTAGCAGAGTCTTTAAATGTCAAAAATGGATTACCTGTCTCAAAGTAGCTTCTTAGAATCTCTTTCCAAAGTCCTTTTGCAGATATAACCTCTCGTGCGATATTATCATTACTTCCTCTCTCCAACTCCAAATATCGCTTTTCAAACTCATCTCCATAAAGCTCTGTAAGCTCTCTAACCTCATAAGGGTCAAATAGAGTCCAAGTAGCATCTTCTTGAACTCTTTGCATAAATATATCATTGAGCCATAGAGCAGGAAATAGGTCATGTGCGCGTCTTCTCTCTTCTCCTGAGTTCTTTTTGAGGTCTAGGAAATCTCGGATGTCTATATGCCATGGTTCTATATATACAGCTATAGCCCCACGCCTTGTGCCCAGCTGGTCTACAGCAATAGCCACATCATTAGCAATTTTCAAAAACGGAACAATTCCTCCAGCAGCATGTTTGTGTCCATCAATAAATGAACCCATCCCTCGCACCTGTGACCAGTCCCAACCTATACCACCACCAAATTTACTAAGTA
>CAZSHP010000145.1:0-3434 GCA_964606545.1 uncultured Sulfurovum sp.
GAAATCTCCTGCATAGTGACAAATAGGTCTATTCTATCCAAAAATGGGTCAGAGAGTCTATTTTTGTATCTTTTTATCTCCTGCTCTGAACATCTACACGATTTTCTCTTGGATAGTAGATTTCCACATGGACAAGGGTTCATGGCTGTTACAAACATTATATCTGCCTCATACTCTATTTTTGCATTTACCCTAGAGATATTGACTCTCCTATCTTGTAGTGGCTCTCTCAAAGCCTCCAAAATATTTTTGGGAAAGTGAGGTAACTCATCAAAAAATAGCATACCGTTGTGTGCCAAAGCCACCTCTCCTATTCGTGCTGTATGAGAGCCTCCCCCAAATATAGAGGCTGTAGTAGCAGTATGGTGTGGTGAACGCATAGGTCGTTTGGCTCTAAAATCAGGAATTACACCATCAAGGAACTGATGTTTTGCTATAGATAACATCTCCTCTTCTAGTAGTGGTGGCAGAATATCTTTTAATCTTTTTGCTATCATGCTTTTTCCACAACCAGGATTTCCCTCCATCATGAAATTGTGCATGCCAGCAGCTGCTATTAGTGCTGCTCTTTTGGCTACACTCTGTCCCTTGACATCAGAAAAATCACTCTCTATAATAACCTCATCATAATAGATTTGTGAATTTATAGTTATAGATTTAGCCTTATAAGAGAACTGTTTGGTGGTTTTGTTATACTCTCCACTCTGTAGTAACTTCTCTGCCTCTTGTAGTGTCTCTACAGGGATAAACTCAACACCTGCTATGTGGCTTAGATGCTCCATTGCAACCTGTGGAACTATGGCCCTTTTTAATACTCTCTGCTCTTTTAATGATAAAATAATAGGAAATAGTGTTGAGCTAGATTTGACTCTACCATCTAAACCCAACTCTCCAAAAACAAATAGACTCTTCTCCTCTATCCTCTTTTTGTGCAGAGCAACCAGTAGTGCTATAGAGAGGTCAAGATGTGTACCACTCTTTTTTATATCACTAGGACTTAAATTTACAGTAATTTTTAGTGGAGGGAATTTGAATCCATTGACTAGTAGTGATGATTTTACTCTCTCTTTTGCCTCTTGTATATTTGAACTTGCTAAACCTACTACTGAAAAACCAGGTAACCCTTTGGTAAAGGTTGCCTCAACCTCTATACATTTTGCACTCAATCCATCTAGTGTTGCACAGCTTAGACGGTTTACTATAGCTTTATTCTCTTTTTTTTGTGGAAGATTACCACTATATTTATCTTGACTCATTTGACATTATCTCACAAAAAAGCTATTTCTGTTTTAAATATCTAAAATTATAATATTTTATGGAATAATATATATTGGAGTTCCATTTTTAGTCAACTCCCACACCTCTTCCATATCATCATTGCTCAAAGCTATACAACCCTCTGTCCAATCCAAAAGTATAGGCATCCAATCACCTATAGGGGATAGAGACCAATTAGAGGGAGTACCATGTATCATAATCATCCCACCTGCACTAGCGTTTAACTCTTTTGCTCTTTTTTTATCCTTTTCATTTGGATAGGAGATATGTATAGATTTGTTATATAGGTTGCTTTTTTGTCTATAATCTAAAGTATATATACCCTCTGGAGTCCTCATATCACCCTCTATCTCTTTTGCTCCTACAGGCATAACTCCCAAAGAGATATGATATTTTTTATATATCTCTCCATCTATTGATAGATATAACATTCGTGTTGATTTTTTGACAATCACCTTATCTGCTATCATAGAATCATCTGCCATAAGAGCCATAGATAATATAGACAATACAAGAGCAAACCTAAACATAAAAAATACCCCCTAACTAAAATCAGATAAAATTTTTGCCCTTACTTTATCACACTCTTCCTGAAGAGAGTTTAAATCTTTACTATTATCTATTATATATGTGCCTTTTTCTCTCTTTATCTCTATATCTATCTGTGAATCTATCCTTTGTAACGCTTCGGCTTTTGAAAATAAATCTCTCTCTATCAACCTCTCTAGTTGTTTATCTCGTGGAGTATATACGACTATACTTCTATCTATAGGGTAACGATTAGTCTCAAAAAAGAGAGGTATATCTACTATATATGGTTTTTTTAATCTATCAAGTCTCTTTGATTGAGTCTCAATATCTCTATATATCAATGGATGCAAAAGAGCCTCTAACCTCTTTTTCTCTCTTGGAGTAGAGAAAATCAACCTTCCTAGAGCTCTCCTATCAACTATATTATCTCTTATATACTCTGAACCAAACAGTTTAGCTATATTTTTACTCTCCTGTTGCAGTATCTTATGAGCAGTTCTATCAGCATCTATAAAATCAAAACCCCACCTAGTAAAAATCTTCAAAACCGTACTCTTACCTGTTGCAATACCTCCTGTTAAAACAGTGGCATATCTAAAAGATTCCATTATCTATTTCTCCTTATAAACTTAATCAATTAAAGTTATTTTTCTTTTTGATAAAAAAACATTATAATTTTATCAAATTTTTATATATAAAAGGAACTTCATGCCATTTTCAATTGCAAATCGACAAGGCACATTAATGGGTATAGGGTTTATAGCCCTTATCTCAATAGTTGCTACTCTAATCTCAAATCTAGCCGTAGTCAAAACGCTAGGTATATCCCCTCTAGTAGTAGGTATAGTTATAGGTATTATATTTGCTAACACTATTCATCATACTATACCAAGCTCTTGGGAGAGTGGTATCACTTTTTCTGCAAAGAAGATTCTCCGTTTTGCTATTGTCTTTTATGGTTTTAGGATTACTTTTCAGCAGATAGCAGAAGTGGGACTAGAGGGTTTCTTGGTCTCTCTAATTATGTTATCAACCACCTTTGTGCTAGGAACTTGGTTAGGGACTAAAATTTTTGGAATGGACGAAGATACCTCTATGCTAACAGCCTCTGGTGCATCTGTGTGTGGAGCAGCAGCTGTTTTGGCAACTGAGCCTGTACTAAAAGCTGAAGAACACAAAGCAGCTATTGCTGTATCTATGGTTGTACTATTTGGAACTATCTCTATGTTTTTATATCCTGTGCTTTACGGAGCAGGAGTTTTTGATATGAGTGCAAAAGAGTTTGGTATATATGTCGGGGGAACTATTCATGAGGTGGCTCAAGTAGTTGCTGTTCCTGCCTCTATACCAGGATTGGGTGAAGAGGCAGCCAATGCTGCTGTTATTGTTAAGATGACTAGAGTTATTATGATTGCACCTATGCTTATAGCTTTGGGTATATATCTATCTTTTAGAGCAAAAAGAGAGGGTGGAGAGTCATCTGCTGTTAAGCTTGTTATACCTTGGTTTGCTGTATATTTTATAGGTGTAGCAGGGTTTAACTCATTAGAGTTAGTTCCTACTACTATTATATCTCTAATCAATGAAATAGATACCTTTTTACTAACTATGGCTATGTCGGCTCT
>CAZSHP010000146.1:0-3357 GCA_964606545.1 uncultured Sulfurovum sp.
AATGTATTCTTAGGTAAGGCTTTTGTTCCTGTTTTGGGGTAGGTAGGTGGTTACACCCCAACAAGATACCCAATGAATTCAAAAATCCAGAACAAAATTTATACGATTGGTAAAAGGAAAAAAATGTCAACAACAAAAGAGTGGAAAATATTTAGAGGAAGTAATGATATATCAACATTACCAAAAGCACCATCTTGGAGAGGAAATAGCGAAGCGACTCACAGGGCTTTTGTTCCCATAACAGAAGAGATTGATTTGGTTAATACAGCTTTGTATTTGAGACGACCTCTTTTGATTACAGGAAAACCAGGGACGGGTAAGTCTGCTTTGGCGAAGTTGGTTGCACAAGAGTTAAAGTTAGGAGATGTCTTATCATGGCACATTACAACACAATCAACGCTAAAAGATGCACTCTATAGTTATGATGCAGTAGCAAGGCTTCATGATGCTTCAATTCATAAATCAAAAGATGAAAAAGAGAATATTGGCAAATATATAACTTTGGGGGCTATTGGTACAGCTTTTGCAGAGTCCAAAGAGAAAAAGATTCGTGTAATATTGATTGATGAGATAGACAAGAGTGATATTGATTTGCCTAATAATCTGCTTCATGTACTTGAGGATAATCGGTTTAAGATTCCTGAACTTGAACGCTCTGTAACTAACGAGCATAAGGTTAAAACTTTAGATGGTAACAGTGCCAAAGTAACCAAGGGAGATATTGAAGCTGATATTGACTATTTCCCTCTGATTGTAATGACAAGTAACGGAGAGAGGGAGTTTCCACCTGCTTTTTTGAGACGCTGTATTCACTTGACCATGCAACCAAGAAGAGAGTTTGCAGAGTTAGAGGATATTATCTCTAAGCATATTGAACTAGATGATACCAAGAGGGTTAAACTCAAAACTGTTATCACAGAGTTCATTGCAAAAGATACAGATAGAGAGTATCTAGCAATTGACCAACTCTTAAATAGAGTCTTTTTAGAGTTAGAGGGGATAGATATAGAGAGTAACGAACCTCTGCTTAAATCTATTTGGAAATCACTTTCGGTCTAGGGTGCTATTTTGAGAGAGAAAAACTACCCACATCTTGAAAATATTGCAGACCTCTTGTGGTTGTCCAAGTTTACAGGTACGCAATCATCTGTAATAGAAAAAGTCAAAGAGAAACAAGAGCCAAAAGATAAGCTAAAACCAAAAGATGATGAGGTAGAGGAGGACAAAAAGAGTCCTGATTCCAATAGAGAAAAACCCAAAGATGATTTGGAGGTTCACACAGATACCCAAGATGATAACTCTACCTCTACCAAACAAAAATCAGCAAAAGCGATTAAATCCCCAAAAAAATTGGCTCTCTCCAACTATCGAGAGTGGGAGAGGGCATTTAAATTTATCAATCTCAAAACACCATCAAAAAATAGATATGAGTTAGATGAAGAGAAGACAGTAGAGAGTATCGCTTCACTTAAAATTTTTGATTTGGTCTTTCGCAAAGTAGAAGAGAAGAGCTTTTTTTTGACACTGATTATAGACCAAGGCGAAACAATGGAGCTTTGGAGTGAGTTGATAAAAAACTTTGAACAGATGCTTATGACTATGGGTGTTTTTGCTAGAATATCCCTCTACTATTGGGACACAAAAGAGAAAAAACCTCTGCTATATGTAGATAAAGCACTAAAAAGAGAGGTCTTTGAAAAGCTAATAGTCACAGATGGTAAGCGTAACTTGGTATGGGTTATGAGTGATTGTATTGCTCCTGCGTGGAAGAGTGGAGAGGCGTTTAAAAGCATAGATAGATGGGCGACCAAATCGTTTACCTCTATCTTGCAGATGTTCCCAAAAGAGATGTGGATGGGAACAATGCTCTTCAAAGGTAAACATATAAGAGTCTCCTCCAACACCTTTAACCCCCTCAACCAAAAACTACAAATCAAACCCTCCAAAAGAGATAAAAACGCTCTAAAAATCCCCATCATTAGCTTTGACCCATACTCACTACAAGCATGGGCAAAGGTGGTTGTCAATATCAAAGGAAATAGCATTAGTGGAATAGAGCTAAAAGATTTGGATTTTGCCCCTATCAACACCACAAAAAGAGAGATAACCCCCGAAATGAGAATGAAACGCTTCTACTCCCAAGCCTCGCCCACAGCCCAAAAATTGGCGTTTTATATGTCTGTTTTGCCTGTAGATTTTCAAGTAACAAGAATACTCCAAGAGGAGAAATTACCAAAAAGCAACCAAGCCCATGTAGCAGAGGTCTTTTTGGGTGGATTGATAGAGAGAACCAAAAGAGATAAAAGTGTGCATTATGAGTTTTATCCAAAAATACGAGAAGAGCTAAATGCAAATATCTCCGCTGATGAATCTTTTGAGATTATGGAGAGTATGTCTGATTTTGTGAGTAGCCATTTGGGGATTGGGTTTGATTTTAAGGCTTTATTGGCTGACCCTAAAGAGACTAGTAGATTAAGAAAACGAGTTAAGGGTATCAATATTTATAATGAAAAAGGTAAAAAGCTAATAACTAAAGAGGAGATAGAAGCTCAAAGAAAAAAAGAAGAAAAGCTTATTTTTTTTAATGTACTTAAATTAAAGCAGGTTTATATCAATCGAGAGGTTGATGCTCTTTTATCCAATAGAATTGCTCAGAAAAAAGGTTGTGTGTTATTTTTGTTTGGTCAAGGAGGAGTTGGAAAGAGTTCTCTTTTAGAAAAATTTCGTCAAACAAATAGACCAACAATTTATATTCATATTAATGAGAGGATAAAAATAAATATTGTTGATATTTTCTTGGACGAATCTAACACAAGTGTGTATAATTGCCCAAAATTTGAAGAGATGCTTGATGAAATATTTTTCACCAAAGAGAATGAGGGAAAAATCCCTTTTGATGGAGAATTAAAATTGTTAAATGCGATAAAAGAGGATTTTGGAAATCATGGGGTGTTTATTGTAGATACCTTTGAGAAAAATAAAAACTCTAATATCACTTCACAAGTAAAGTTTGATAGGGATAAAGTTAGATTTGTAAGAAGTGAAAGATTTGTACTGTTTAGAGACTATTTAAACTCTTTGGTTTATCAGTTTATTTCTAATACAACTTTTGTAATAGCAGGGCGAAATAGAAGTGATGAACAATTTTTAGATATAGATGGTGTTGAAGAGATAGAGATGGAGAATTTTTCTATCTCTAATATAAACCAATATATACAAGAGTATAATTTTAAATCTTTTCCTAATAAAGAACAACTAAATAATATTAAAAATCTTACTCAAGGAAATCCTTTACTTGTATACCTATTAGTCAAAGTTGCACAAGATTATGAAGGATGGGATAATCTTGATTATAAT
>CAZSHP010000147.1:0-3353 GCA_964606545.1 uncultured Sulfurovum sp.
AACAAGCTTTGCTGAAAATAGTATCAAATTTTGGACTATTAAAGGGGATGATTTTGTAGAGAAGGTACTTGGTAAAAAAGAGTATAATTTAGAAGCAGAGGTAGAGAGTGGACTAAAAGCGACAACCTATTGTGAATCAGTTGTTCTGTCTAAGGAGGAGTGGGAGAGGAAGAGAGGAGAGTATGAGGTTTTAAATGGAATAAAATAGGTTATATAATTTATCATTTAAACTCATGTTTTAAAAAGTTCTTTTTTATAGAGAGATATTTAAAGTCTATTAATACTTCATTAATATTACTTTGAATATCTCCATATATCTCTGAATTATTTCCATGTGCTAAGTCATTTCTAATCAGTCTGACATCTTCAATTAGATGGCTATATGATACAAATAGGTTGCTTTTGTTTCTTTTGTTGCTTTTGAAAAGTTTTGTCATCTCCTTTTCTATCTCTCTGTTGCCTTGGTCTTTAAATCTAAAAAAAGTGACAGGCTCTATCCCTTCTACTTTGGAGAAGTGTGACCTAAAAAACGCTTTGGCTCTTTTGTAAAAGTTATAGTAACCTTTTCTTGTTGTTCTTGAAATCTCAATTTTATTTAGATAGATGTCTATTCTCTCTTGGGCGAGAGGAGATAGTTTTCTTATTGATTCAACAATATACTCACCCAACATCTCATTAATAATAGTGATTGAGTTTAGTATCAATCCTCTATCATTGAGAAATTTAGCAAAGAAATAATCTTTTTTATATTCAGGCTCTTGGAGTGCATTACTCATATTTTCAAAAATTATCTCCAATTTATCTATTCTCTCATGAGTCAAAGAGGAGTCATCTTTAATCTTTTTTCCTAGTATAATTGTTCTATCCAAAATATCATTTTTCTCAAAAAATCTAAATGAGTTAGCCAATATATTTTGGGATATAATAATTAGTTTATCTCTGTATAGATTGAAGAGAGGATTTTCAAATGATATATCTTTGTTTATCGTAAATGAGTAGTAGTAATACTCCAACATCAAAAGAAATTTTGACATATCAGAAGGAGATATATTTTTCTCTATTTTTGGTCTATTTATAGCCTCTATTTTTTTCTTCAATTCATTGATACTCTTTTGAATTTCACAAATTTTTTCTAATATTATACTCTCTGTATCACTCTCTTTTAAAGTTGAATTCTCTAGCTTTAAAGTCTCTCTCTCTTTTTCATCTTCGTTTGAAAATGGGATAAAATCCTCTTTTTTAGCCTTTGTACTCTCTTCTATAGCAATAAAAGTTGTCGATTCTTTTAATTCTTTTAACATAGTTTGAAAATCATTCATTGCCATTATCCTAATATTTATATATGCTTATCATAATACAATAAAATATTAAACAAATCGTAAATGAAATTCGATTATTGATAATAGATAGATACTATAATCTATCTATTATACCTCTTTGGGTTATTTTTTTATTTTTATACTTCATTCATCTTAATCTCCTTTTAGTAATTAATATTTTGAATTATAGTCCAATTAAACTTTTTAAAAACTTAAAAGTTATGTAACTTTAAAATAGAATTACTTTATTTTGATATTTAAAAAAATAACTTTAAAAATAAGTTATGCAAAAGAAAAAAATATATAGAATATAAATATCAAAATCACTTAATTAAAAGGAGTTACTATGGTAACAAATGAAAAAATATTTGTTTCATTTGTATATAGAGATAATAATAGGTTTGTGCTTGTTGTTCCTGATATACAAGGTTCAATGGTGGTTGCAAAAACACAATCAGAGGTTGTGAGAAAGGCAATTCGTAATTTGCAAAAGAATTTCAAGGAGGAGATAAAAAGTATCTCACCTAATAGTATAGAGTATTTTATAAGTAGTTATAAAAATAACCATATTCCAACTGATGCTATTCTATTTCCTTTGCCTATAAAAATCGGTAAACGAATAAAAAAATTTAAGCGATTTACATCATCTATGGATGAAGATATACTAGAGCAGATAGAGCTATTTACAAAAAATAAAAAGATGAAAAAGAGTGATTTTTTTACTCAAGCAAGTATTAATTTTATGCAGAACTGATGAGAGAGATGAACCACCAAGCCTTTGCCAAAAAGATGAACAACTACAAAATTTTATATATAGAGGATGATTATAATGTCAGAAGATATATTACAGAGTTTCTAAATCGCTACTGTCCAAAAGTCTACTCTTGTGAGAGTAGCGAAGATGGGTTAGAACTCTATAAAAAATATCAACCCGATATTCTACTACTAGATATAAATCTCCCAGGGATGAATGGTATAGATTTCGCCACCTATATTCGCCAAAATGATAAAAAGACTCGAATTCTAATCTCCACAGCATATACAAATCAAGAGTTTATGGTTAGAGCTATTGAGCTAGAGCTTACTCGTTATCTTGTCAAACCTGTTACTAGCGAAGAGTTGATAGGTGCTTTTGAGAAGTGTTTAAGTGAGCTTAGAGAGAGAGATAGTATTGAGCTTGGAGATGGGTATAGTTATAACAGGAAAACCACTTCAATTACAAAAGATAACAGACGAACTATACTTCGTAGAAAAGAGTCAGAGATTTTGGAGTTTTTTATAGAGCATGAGGGGGAGGTGCTTCGATATGATATGCTTGAGAGTGCTATCTGGAGTAGTGGGGTAATGACTAGAGATGCTATTCGCAGTCAGATTCGAAATATTCGCAAAAAGATAGGCTTCAAATCTCTTGTGAATGTTATAGGGGTTGGGTATAAGTTTGAGGTGAGACTATGAGCCTAAAAAAAATAGCTGAGTATGAAAATTTCTCTATAGACTACAGAGCATCTCTAAAAGAGGCGATAGCCAAGATGAATCTAAATGGTAATGGCTCTGTAGTTTTGCTAAATAATAGATTTCCTGTGGCTATGTTGACACAGAGTGATATTATCAAGGCTTTGGGGGAGAGGAGTAGCCTCAATATGGATATATATCACTATGCTACACAATCATTCATATCTGTAGATGAAAATAGTCCAATAGAGTTCGCTCTAAAGCTCTTTACCAAACATAATATTAGACGGATTGTATTGACTAATAGGGAGAGAGAGTTTTCAGGGGTCGCATTGCAAGAGAGACTTTTTCGCTATATGGGAGAAGATATATCCAAAATAGAGTTTGAACAGGAGATAGAGAGACGGTTAGAGAGAGAGTATCTACTAATGCAACAGTCCAAACTCGCAACTATGGGTGAGATGATAGGACATATCGCTCACCAGTGGAGACAGCCTCTAGCACAGCTTGGTGGGATTCTTATGAATTTGGACTCTGCTTATGAGTTTGATGAGCTAGATAGAGACTATTTCAAAGAGAAAG
>CAZSHP010000148.1:0-3348 GCA_964606545.1 uncultured Sulfurovum sp.
ATTCACCCAATGGATACAGGTACAAAAAAAGACAAAAAGACAGGAGAGGTGAAACCTGCTCACTATATTGATAGCATAACCTTTAGTTTTAAGGGGAAACCATTTACTACTATGAAAATTTGGGAATCTGTATCAACAAACCCATACTTTTCGGTCAACTACAAGATAACGGGAAAAGGTAAAATCACAGTAGACTACACAGATAATCAAGGTGAAAAGAACTCAAAGAGCAAAAAAGTTAAACCAAAAGGATAAACCATGACCAAGCTACTGTTACCTTTGGCTCTTATGGTTACGATAGCGACTGCTGGAGAGCAGTTTGCTATGAGTGATTCTGATAGGGCGATGTATAAAGAGATGTTAGAAAACAACCCTGCTGATATTTTTGTAGAAGAGGGTGGAGAGATTTTAGAAGAGCAATTAGGTGGAGAGGAGGCATTAGCGAAATTTCTAGGAGTCTCTGAAAAGGAGTTACCAAAATATATTGCAGGATTTCCACGATATATCAAAAAACTTGGTAATGTTGTAGGTATAGACCAAGTGATTCAGGCGATGCAAGTAGAGCAAGGTAAAGAGAAGATTAAACTAAAAGACTCCAAGATGTTCTCTATGTTGGCGTATGTAAAGTCACTCTCAAATGATGAGCAGATAAGTATAGATATTGATGCTAATAAACATATCAAAGCCTCTTATGAGTTGGGCAAAAAGACATTTATGACAGCTCGTGGTGGACGAGGATTATCATGTAATAGTTGTCACTCTAGTAGTATTGTGGGGATGATACTACGAACACAGCCACTTCCTGATTTGGGAAAAGCAGGAACAGGAGCTACATGGCCAGCATATAGAATGACAAAATCTAGCCTAAGAACACTTCAGAGAAGATTCCAAGGGTGTATGAAAAATGCTCTACTCAAAGTAATTCCAATCGGCTCAAAAGAGATGGTAGGGTTAGAGGTATATATCTCAACACTAGCACAAAAAGAGAAGAAAGCAATTGCAATACCTAGTTTAAAAAGATAAGGAGAAATTTATGGATATTAACAGAAGAGACTTCCTACAAATCGCAATGGCACTAGGAATAGTTGGCGTTGTAGGTGGAGGAGAAAATCTATATGCAGGTGAAGCAGGAAAAGAGAGGATTAAATCACTTACCTTTTCCGATATAGTTGATTTTGAAGCAAAAGGAAAGGCAACTCTGTTACATATCTGTGACCTACACGCTCATATCAAGCCACTCTATTGGAGAGAGCCATCTACGCTAATCTCAGCAAAAAATCTTGTAGGCACACCAGGGTTTATCTGTGGTGATAGCTTTGAGAAGCACTATGGGATAGAGTCGGGTTCACTTGAGCAGTATTTTGATACTCACAATAACTTTGAAGAGTTAGCTAAAAAGTTTGGAAAGATGGGTGGAATTGCACATATGAAACCGATTATCGACTATGTCAAAAAGAGCAGAGGTGAGAGCAATGTACTTCTACTAGATAGTGGTGACACATGGCAAGGAACAGCTGTAGCTCTAAAAACCAAAGGTGAGGCAATTGTAGATGCTCAAAACTACTTGGGCGTTGATGTAATGGTAGGTCACTGGGAGTTTACCTATGGCAAAGAGAGAGTTATGGAGCTTATCAAAAAGTTCAAAGGTGAGTTTATCTCTCAAAATGTACTTGATAATGACCCCTTTTCTGATACCTTTGAGGAGTCTGTCTTTCCTCCATACACTATCAAAGAGGTAGGTGGGGCAAAGATTGGAATCATAGGTCAATCATTCCCATTTACTTCAACTGCAAACCCAAAGCGATTTACAGAGAATTGGAGTTTTGCACTTCGTCATGAGTCTCTCCAAGAACATGTTGACCATCTGCGTAAAAAAGAGAAAGTTGATTGTATTGTAGTACTTAGCCATGATGGATTCTCGGTTGACCAAGAGTTAGCCAAAAAGGTAAAGGGTGTAGACTTTATCCTAAGTGGACACACACACGACCCAAGCCCAAAACCAATTATAGTTAATGATACAGTGATTATTATATCAGGAAGTCACGGTAAATATATCGGACGGCTAGACCTTGATATAAAAGATAAAAAAGTAGCAGGGTATAACTTTAAACTCATTCCTGTAGCATCAAATCTAATTCCTGCTGATAAAGCTGGTGAGGAGCTTGTAGCCAAGAGCTATAAACCATTTGACAAAGAGCTAAATGAGGTGTTAGGAACAACAAAGGGGATTTTGTATAAACGAGATACTTTCTACTCCACTTTTGACTCTCTAATCGGTCAAGCTATCCAAGATATGGCAAAATCAGATATTGTCTTTACCCCCGGGTACAGATGGGGGACGACAGTTCTGCCAAATGGAAAAATTCTAAAAGATAATGTCTATGAGATGACAGCTATTACCTACCCAGAGGTCTATACTTTTGATTTAAAAGGCTCTGTTATTGCTAAATTGATGGAGGATATAGCTGATAATGTATTTAATGCAAATCCTCTGCTCCAACAAGGGGGAGATATGAGCCGTTTGACAGGGGCTAGTTATAGTATCAAAATAGACGCACCATCAGGCAAAAGAATCTCTGATTTTATGATTGGTGGGAAACCTATTGATGTCAAAAAAACTTATCGAGTCTCATCATGGGGTGGAAACTTGCAGAGTGTGGGTGAGAATATGGATAAAAAAACTCCTGCTGTTTATGAGGTGGTGAGTGACTATATTCGCAAGAAAAAAGTGATAGATATTCCACTAAAATCTAATGTCAAGGTGTTAGATTACTCTTGTGGATGCCCACAAAAAGGTGCTAAGTGTTAGATATTTCGTAGGGTGGTGCATTTATGCCCACCATTTAAACCAATAGATACAAAATTACAAAGGATGTCAAATGAACAGAGGGAAAAGAGTCAAAATCGCTACAGCTTTAATAGTATTAATGGCTACAAATGCAGTGGCAGAAGATAGCAAACACAAATTCTTCGGCTTTTCACAAATCGGCGTTAAAGTCGGAGATGGAGCTACAAAAGATAACCAAAATGGAGATTATAAATTTGAAGCAGACCGAATTCGTCTAGGTTGGAAGTACTTCTCAGGTCCTCTAGCAGGTAAAGTATTTTTGGATTTTTCAAAGGACGGAACAGACAAAGCAGGGGTTGGTGTTCCTGATATGATAAAAGATGCTTTTATCTCATACAAGATGAACAATTCAGCCGTTATAAAAGCAGGTGTTATTAAAACCCCTGTGGGGATGGGGTTCACAATTCCAGGGTGGAATCTTGATGTAATCAAAAGAGGTTTTGATAAAAAGTTAGCATTTGAGAGAGGTTTTGGATTGATGCTATCAGGTCGTGATATTG
>CAZSHP010000149.1:0-2109 GCA_964606545.1 uncultured Sulfurovum sp.
TTCTCTCCAATTTTGACTATAAACGGTGTCAGATGCCAACAAAAATGCTTGATAGCAATGTAGCGAGTGACTATAGAGCAATTATGAAGCTTTTTAATATAGGAGATAGCGAAAAAAATTATCAAATCCTACAAGAGCTTATAGAAAACAACTCAATTACAGGTATTATCAAAGACAGATATGACCTCAACCAAGCATTTGATGAGGATGATTTTATGACCCTCATCTACTCAATGGGGTTTATAACTATCAAAGATGAGATAGTAGAGGGACTCTATAATTTTGAAATACCAAACTATGTAATAAAAATTCTATATTTCAACTACTTCGCCATAGAGATAGAGCAGAGAAACAATTTCAAAATCAAAGGCTCTATAGGCAAAATCCTAACAAAACTTCTTCTAGGAGATATAGACCCATTTAAAACACAACTAAACGAGATAGTCAAACTCCTATCCAATCGTGATTTTATGGGATTTGATGAAAAATATTTTCAGGTCATTACCCTCTCACTCCTAAGCTTTGCCGAGTTCTATTTTATAGAATCTCAAGCCGAAAAAAATAATAAATATCCTGATATTATACTTACAGGCAGAGACACAAGAGTTCCAAACAACTATCTCTTTGAACTAAAATGGATAAAAGGCAAAGATGACTACAACTATATCAAAAAAGAGGGGATAAAACAGGTCAAAGGCTACTTGGAGCTTGACAAGATTCGAGCCATCCCAAAGCTTAGAAGCTTTCTGTTGATTGGGTCAAAAGATGGGGTGGAGTTTTTGGAAATGTAGGGTGTTTTCCCCCGAAAACACCATCAAATAGGGATTGGCATAAACTCAATACAAAAACCCAAACAACCAAAGAGGAATCTTAGCCCCAAACCCAATCTCTATATCATCAGCCACCACAAAAGAGTTCTCTATATCTTTTATCTGTTTAAATCCTTTATTTTTCCCTCCAATCTCAAAAAGATAGCGATTGTCTACCAAAAAATCCCCTTTTTTAGGATAGGTTACATCATGTTTACTGCTCACTATATTCAGGAAAAAAGTCTCTCTTACTGTGCCTATATTTGCCTCTGTAATATAGAGTAGATTGCTATTATCAAGATATATCTTTTCAGGTTTTTCAAGCTTGGTTAGCCCTTTGGATGAAGATTTCATAAGCAGTTTCAAAATACCTGCATCTTCTAGTTTTATAAAATAATCTTTGAGTGTTCTACCATCTCCAATCTCTAGTATGCTCTTTAGCTTCTCTATCACAGGAACAAAAGGGACACTCTGCATAATAATACTCAAAAGAAGTTTGAGCTTTTTGATGCTATTCCCATCCAAACTAGGATAGACAAAGAGCAAATCACTAGAGAGCGATACGCTAATATTTTGTCTAAGCAAATCAAAAAATATCTCTTCATCCTCAACACCCAATGAGTAGGGGTAATAACCTGTTTTGAGATACTCTTTAAATAGTGGCAATATCTTTTTGTCCAACGCTTCAAACTGCATTACCATATCAAAAGCTATCGTCTCATGAGAGAGTAGAATATCATCAAGGCTCAACCCTCTAAGCTCAATACCCAAAGTCAACTCCAAATACTCCTTGAAACTCATCCCATACATTCGCAACTGATGACCTCTTCGGCTCAAATCATGGCTTCCTTTATCTATCTCCAAAGCTGAACTACCCGATGCAATAATCTGTAGATTTGGAAACTCATCATAGATGCTTTTAAGCTCTTGTGACCAGTTGGAGTATTTGTGTATCTCATCAAAACAGAGCAGTTTACCCCCTTGCATCTCAAAGCTTTCAGCTATCTCATACATCGAAAGCTCCCCAATTAAAAAACTATCCATACTCACATAGAGCGAATTTAACTCTGAATGCAGAGCCATATATTGAGCAATGGTTGTGGTTTTTCCTACACCTCGTTGACCTGTAATGATGGTAAGACGATGTTTTATCTTATCCTCTTTAATAAAGTATCGTTGGTATTTTAGGTTGTTTCTATAGAGAAATTTTTTAGATGCTATTTTGAGTTTTGATAACATTTTTTGCTCCAATAGGGATTTGAATCCCTAATTGTAGCATAAGTTTAGGGGATGGGGTACT
>CAZSHP010000149.1:2209-3343 GCA_964606545.1 uncultured Sulfurovum sp.
GGTACTGCCTTTTGATATTTACCTATATCATCATAAAGTAGTGCCAAATCATTATATATTTTTATTGTAGAAGAATGCTCTTCTCCTAATATTTTTTCGCTTATCTTTAAAGCTGATAAATAATGAATTTCTGCTTTTTCATTTTCTTTTATTAATTCATATAATTCTGCTAAAAGTTTATGATGAGCAGATGTATCAGGGTGTTTATCTCCTAGTTCATTTTTAGCTATTTTTAAAGCTTTTAAATAAAATAATTCTGCTTTTTTATATTTTCCTATTGATTTATAAAATGATGCCAATCCACTATAAGAAATTGCAATAGTAGAATGATTTTTTCCATAAATTTTCACTCTTATTTTTAAAGCATTTAAATGGAAAGATTTTATCTTGTCATATTTTTTCATTGAAATATATAAATTTGCTAAATTACTATAAGATTGTGCTGTATCTGGAGGAAAATCTAATTTTTCTCTTATTTTTAAAGCTTTTAGATAAAAAACTTCTGCCTTTAAATATTCTCCCATTGACATATAAAATCCTGCCAAGTTATTATAAGTGGTAGCTGTGTCTCCATGTTCTTCACCTAATATATTTTGACATATTTTTAAAGTTTTTAAATAAATATATTCTGCTTTTTCAAAAAAATCTAACTCAAAATAAACATTTGCAAAACGACCTAAAAAGTTGCCTATCCACCAATTTTCTATTTTTGTTCTATCAAATATCTCAACTAAACTTTCAAAATAAGGAATATAATTTTTATTATCAATGGCTACTTTTGTATCACCTGTATCTCCTATTAGTTTAATAAAACTATTTACTATTCCATTTATCTCTTCAAAAGTAGGTAAATATTTATCATAAACAAACTCCTTCAAAATCTGATGAAATTTATAAGCATGTTCAGACTCAATCAACCACCCATTATCCACAAGTTCGATTAAAAAATCTTCTAATCTCTCCTCATCCTCACAAACCAAAAATTTATATAAATCTTCAAAAGAAATCTCAATAGATGGAAGAACAGATAATCTTTTCAAAAAAAGAAGAGTCTCTTCATCTTGCAAAATTTTATCATTGCTAAAAAGGTCACTCAAAAAGAGATTAAAACTCTCTCTTTTGTTTTTTTTTATA
>CAZSHP010000150.1:0-3314 GCA_964606545.1 uncultured Sulfurovum sp.
GACAGGTTCAGGCGACAACTCAAACGATAGTGGAGAAGTCTCATTAGAGACTCTGTGAAGCTATAACAAATTTTTTGTTAACTTTTACTAAGTTTGCATAGGTTTTTATGAACGGATTGATTTTAATATTGAGACCCTTATAACTCTATCTCTCTAAAGTCCAAAAAGTCCAAAAAAATCTAATTATAATTGAGCAAAATAAAATCATCTTTTAATACATAAAGGACTATCTTTATGTATAATTAATAGTAACAAAGAGCAAGGATAATTAGTATGAATCAACCATTCTATCAAGTCAAAGGTGCTTTACCTGCTGATGCACCCTCTTATATCAAACGAGATGCTGATGAGAAGCTCTATAATGCCTTGATTGAGAACAAATACTGTTATATTCTTAACTATAGACAAGTTGGAAAATCCTCTCTTAAAAATAGCTGTGCAAAAAGATTAGAAGATATTGGTCATAGGTGTGTGCATATTGATTTGACAGGAATAGGGAGTAGAGATGTAAACTTGGAGCAGTGGTACTCTAGTTTTATGTTTAGTATCATTAGACAATTAAAGCTATCAGCAAAAAAATTTATGGAGTATTGGAACAATAAGAATCTAACTGTAGGAAGTCGTATTGAGCTGATTATGGATGAACTTATACTAAAAGAGTCCCAAGGTAGAATTACTATATTTATTGATGAGATTGATTTTATATTGAGTATCAATAGATTCAATACAGATAATTTTTTTGCTCTGATTAGGAGGTTTTATAACCTAAGAGGAGAAGATAAGAGATATAAGAGATTGACATTTGTTCTTCTTGGGGTTGCTAGTCCCAATGATTTGATGCAAGACTCAAGCAGAACACCATTTAATATTGCAGAGAATATCAAAATAGCTCAATTAGAATTGGAACAATCTTATGGTCTAATAGATGGATTGGGAAATCAAACTATTGATAAGAGAGAGATTTTAAAAAAAGTTTTTGAATATACTTCAGGAACATCATTTCTAACACAAAAGATACTCGAATATATAGCTAAAAATCCGATAAGGATGCTTAATGATATTGAGATAATTGTGGATAAGCTATTTATCCAAGAGAGTTTCAATGAGGTAAATCTGAGTAATGTCCAAGAGAGAATTATCAAAAATCAGACACATAATGTCAAAATGCTATATGTTATTGAACAGATTCAAAATGGAGTAGAGATTGAATATGATGGGAGGATTCAGACCTTTATATATCTGAAATTATCAGGTTTGATAAAAGAGGAGAATGGAATTTTAGCATATAGTAATCTAATATATGAGAGAATTTTTAATGCCTGTTGGTTAGAGAAGATGATTGATAAACTAGATAGACCAATTGTCAAATATCTACAGAAATGGGAAAAGAATGGTATGTCAAATAGTTATCTCTTAAAAGAGGAGACTCTAAAAGAGATAGATAAGTGGGCTTTTCAGAGAACAGATGTATTGGCAAAAGAGCATGAGTTTATCAGTAGAAGTCATCAAGAGAAGAATAGAAGAGATAGAATTAGATTTGAAAAGGAGAGAAAAAAATATAATGAGAAACTATTAAAACATAGAAAAGAGTTTGATAATAAGCTCTTGGAGGAGGAGAGAAAGTATAATAATGAACTACTAAAACAGAAAAAAGAGTCTGATGATAGATTGTTAGATGAGGAGAAGAAATCTAATAAAAAATTACTGAAACAGAAAAGAAAACTTATTGTCAGTCTATCTATCCTAGCATTAGGTTTTATATTGGTAGGAGGTGGAGCCTTTTACTCTAATTATATACAAGAAGAGAAGTTAAAAATAAATAAAGAGAGAGTAGAAAAAGAGAAGTTAGAACTTGAATTAAAATTAGAATTGGAGAGAGAAAATACAAAAACTTTTTATAAAAATTTGATAAAAGCTACATCCAAATATGGTACAGAAGAGTACTATTTATGGAAAATTAGTCTCTTTGAAAATATAGATGACAAAGAGATTAATTATAAAATGGCAGAGGAGTTTATCAAATTAGCTAATTTATATATAAAAAATAGTAGATTTAATGAGGCTGAAAAGTATTATAAAAAAGCTATAAATATATACAAAAATGATGTTAAATTTCAAGAGAAATTACTAAATCTATATTTTAAATTGGCTCAACTATATGAAAAGGAGAAGAGATTAGATAGTGCTGAAGAGTACTATATAAAAATGATATATATATACAAGAAAAATAGTAAATATCAAGAGAAGTTAGCAAATCTATGCTATAGACTAGACTACTTGGGCATAGATTATCTAAATATAGCCCTTAGAATTTATAGTAAAAATAGATATAAAGAGAAATATAAAGTTCAAAGAGCAAATATATATTATAAGTTAATGGATGAAGCTATCCTGAGAAAAGATATTAAAAAAGCAGAAGAGCTTGATAGAAAAGTTTCTAAAATATATAATGAACTATTATTAATAAAAACAGATACCTATATAGATGTATTACCAGATATTTTAGTCAAAAAAGCCAATATATCTCTACTAAAGAGAAATAAAAAAGAGGCAAAAAAACTCTATCAAAAAGCATTAAAGATATATAAAGAGCGTAATAGTAAACTTCATCAAGATAAAATAGATAAGGTAAAAGAGAAGTTAAAGGTATTAAAAAATAGTAAAGTTAAAAGTAGACATGGAGAGGGTTGGGTCTATATAGGCAAATTTATTAAAGATAGTTGGAATAGACAGTATTTTTGGTTAGAAAAATCTAACACACTAAAATTAAAAGGTAGTAGAGCTATTTCAGTAAGTGGTGTCAAAGTTAGGGAAAAACCATCTCCTCGCTCAAAAATGATAGGAGGTATCTCTATGGGAAGTATAGTAGATATAACTAAGACAGCAAAGCGTCTAAAAGAGAAAGAGATTCATATTTGGGCATATGTTAAATATTAATTATAGTAATTATTATACTCCTAACTTTATAACAAATTAGCTATAATGGATTTAGATATATAAAGCTCACTTATCCCATATAGACTCTAGGAGTAAATAAAAATCATAAAAAAGGAAGAAAATGACTAGAAAAATTCTACAATTGGTAGTCTTATTAACGATTATACTTTTAAATGGTGTAGCCCAAGAGGTACAATATAAAAATCGCCAAGATTTTTATATTCATAGTGAAAAAAGTGATAGAGAAAATCACCTCTATTTTTATGATGATAACAAAAAGTTCGTCCGAATGGAGGAGAATGGTCGATTATCTTTATGGAGTGTAAATGAGGGACTACCTATTAATGTCTTTGAAAAACTAGGTTATCTTGGTCATA
>CAZSHP010000151.1:0-3313 GCA_964606545.1 uncultured Sulfurovum sp.
ATCTCCCATGAGCGTTCAATATCAATAGCACTTTTTGCTATACTTTGACCATGACCTGATGAACTCATCACAGGCTTTATAACACATGGAAAACCAATCTTTTCAGATGCTCTTTTTAGTTCATCAAGAGTTTTAACAAATCTATATGCACTAGTCTTTAGACCCAACTCTTCGGATGCAAAAAGACGAATATTTTTACGATTCATAGTTTTGCTAACAGCCTCTGCATTGGGAATAACATGAAAACCTCTAGCCTCTGCCTCAAATAGAGCATCTATAGAGATAGCTTCAATCTCTGGTAAGATATATGTAGGTTGCTCTTGCTCAATAAGAGCGACTACGGCATCTTTGTCCAACATATCAATAACATGAGAACGGTTAGCCACAAAGTGAGCAGGAGCGTTCTCATATTTATCAACTGCAATAACTTCAAGACCAAGTCTTTGGGCTTCTATAGCCACCTCTTTGCCAAGTTCTCCAGAACCCAAAAGCATGATTTTAATAGAATCTTCTTGTAATGGGGAAGTAAATATCATGGTAGTACCTTATCAGTAAAATATTAGCAATATTCTATCTTAAAATTTTAAAAGATTTCATGTGATTTTGTGATTTTGTATTATAAAGCAGAATATAGAGTATATCCTGCTAAAATTTGAACTAGATTTGTTACAATCTAGCTTCGTATCTTCTAAGCATATAGAGTTTTTTGAGAATTTTTTTACGAGTAGCAATCTTCTCTTTTTTTCTAGCTTCTGTTGGTGTCTCATAGTGCTGTCTAGCTCTAGCTTCAGTTACAATTAAGTTTCTGTCACACTGTCTTTTGAATTTTCTATAAGAGTCATCAAATGTGTCTCTTTGAGATAGTTTAATTCCTGGCATACTGTAGCACCTCCTTCCTTATCAAAATTTTCTGTCTTGCAGAAGCGATAAAATCGGTGAAATTATAGCTTAGAGTTTATTATAGTTAGGTGATTTATGTTATTATTCCAACATTACTCATACCACCTCGTTCCACCTATCCACAGGTGGAATGCAGACAGAACCAAGGATTTAAATGAAACTAAGAAGATTGCATATAGAAGATTACAAAATGTTCAAAGATTTTGATATAAGTTTTGTGAACGATTTATAGTTATGTTAAAGAGTTTGAATCTATTTTTAAAAAATTTGGAGAATTATAATGCAACCCATATACAAATCATGCTACCCCTTAGACAACAGATGCTACGAAGAGTACAATCTAACCGAAGATATACTAATGGAACACGCTTCCTTAGGAATGGCGAACTATATTAGAGAGAACTTCCCTAAACAGAGCAGTATTTTAATAGTCTGTGGGGTTGGAAATAATGGAGCCGATGGTATAGTATTGGCTAGACTACTCCAAGGTGACTATAATATCAAACTCTATATACCTTTTGGTGTCAAATCTGTAATGGCAAAGATACAAATAGAGAGGGTGCAGACCCTAAATATTGAGCTAATAGATAGAGTAGAAGAGGCTGATATAATTGTAGATGCTATATTTGGAGCAGGACTTAGTCGTGAGTTGGATGAGAGAACTCGCAGACTTATAGTCAAACTCCAAGCCCTAGAAGGCTTCAAGATAGCTTGTGATATACCAACAGGGATAGATATAGATGGAAACCCTATGCCTATGGCTCTATTTGTAAATGTGACTATTACTATGGGAGCTTTAAAAGAGGCACTCTACTCTGATATGTCGAGAGATTTTGTAGGGGAGATAATCTGTGTGGATTTGGGGATTCATCATGATAAATATATAGAGGGGTTTGATACAGATATATATCTCCTAGAGGAGAGTGACATGGTACTACCAACCCGTAAATTACTAAAAAGTACTCACAAAGGGAGCTTTGGACATCTCGCTGTTATAGCAGGAGAGAAAGAGGGTGCTGGAATACTCACAGCTAGTGCATCTCTGCGTTTTGGTGTAGGATTGACTACTATGGTTGGTGATATTAGTACATCTTTGCCACTGACTATTATGCGGAGTGACTCTCTGCCTTATAATACTACAGCTATAGCTTTTGGTATGGGGTATGGTGATGGTTTTGAGGATGAAATTGTTGATGATATTTTAGATAATGATGCACCGATTGTTTTGGATGCCGATATATTTCATGCTGAGATTATATTAGATTTTTTGGAACAGAATAGTAGAGAGATAATCTTAACCCCTCACCCAAAAGAGTTTGTGGCACTATGGAATATGACAGTAGAATCACCCATAAATGTAGCTCTACTTCAAGCCAATAGATTTGATAAAGTTCGTGAGTTTTGTGAGTTTTTTCCCAATGTAACACTACTTTTGAAAGGGGCAAATATGATTATAGCTCAGGGCGATAAACTCTTTATAAACCCTCATGGAAGCTCAAAACTTAGCAAAGGTGGCAGTGGAGATGTCTTGAGTGGATTGATAGGTGGATTATTGGCACAAGGTAAATCTCCACTTGATTCTGTGATTCATGGCTCTTTGGCTTTAACAGCAGGAGCAAAAGCTTATAATGGTAGCTCTTATGATATGCTTCCAACTGATTTAATAAAGGAGATAGGTAAACTTGAAAAAAATAGCAATACTATTTAGTGGAACAGGAAGTAATCTTGCTTACATCTTAGAGCATCTACATAAAAAAGAGTTAGAGGTAGTAGTAGCATTAACCAATCGACCCAATGCAGGAGGGATAACTTTTGCAAAAGAGCATAGTGTCCCTGTGGAGATTATAGACTCTACTTGTTTTGAAAAACGAGAGCTTTTTGATGCAGAGATAGTAAAAACTCTAAAAAGTTACAATCCAGAGTTGACAGTACTTGCAGGATTTATGAGAATCTTAACAACAGTTTTTACAGATGAGATAAAAGCTATAAATCTACACCCCTCGCTACTTCCAAGACACAAAGGAATCCAAGCTATAGAGCGAAGCTATGCAGATGAGTTTGATATAGGTGGAGTCTCTGTTCATTGGGTAACTAGTGAGCTTGATGGTGGAGAGATAATTTTACAAAAAGAGGTCTCCAAAATTGGAAAATCATTTGAAGAGTATGAAAATGAGATAAAAAGAGTAGAGAAAATAGCTTTGGCAGAAGCTATTATTAAATCTCTAACTAGCTCATGAGCTTTTTATATTGGGATTAATGCAAAGTTATAGGATTTTTTATGAAAAAATCTTCTTAACCTTATCCAAAATATTCTTTTTCTCTTTTTGAGGCTCTTTAATCTCCTCTTTTGGGGTAAAAACATCATCAGGTAGTTTATTATTGGGTGTTCCATCTACATTGACTACAAAAAGTT
>CAZSHP010000152.1:0-3288 GCA_964606545.1 uncultured Sulfurovum sp.
CACATTTGATATTCCTCTTCGCACGGTGAAGTGAGACAGCAGTTTGAAGTACCAAGAGGGTAAACAGAGTCCGTTTATGCAGAGTCTCACCTACTGAATTGTATCCTATTGTTTCCTTACCTCTTGATGATTCCGTTTCACTACATCAGCAAGAGCTAAGAAAAAACAGGAGACATTGGTAGGAGAGACTCGGCAACACTCGTCGGTAGCACGAGTTTTTCTGCGTTGTTGAACTTCTTGTCTCCGACGGCTCTTTCAGAGGGACTCTTCGCCAGAGGGGCAGAAAGAGAGAGCTTCACCACAAACAATCAAAGCAGATAATCAACATTTATAAGCATAAGGGATATTAAAAGAGGTTTAGAGAGAGATTGGCTAGAATCTCAATCTAAAAAGTACAATAAAATTGTATCTTGATATTTATTAATTTTTGATAATTTTTTTACAACTAACTAGGATATATAAAATATATACTATATACCCTAAATATATAGGTATATTTAATATATACAAAAGAGTTAATCATATATAATACACCATTAATAATGACATGATAAGATTTGCAATTCAATTAAACTACTATTAAAAAAAGGAATATTTAATGACTTGGAAGAGAGATGAAGAGCTAACAGAGCTTATTAACAGTTTTTCTACAAAACAGAGAAGTAGAGTTACTATCACTAGATGGAGAAATAAATCAAGATACCCAAACTATGAAGAGGTTAAAGAGATAGAGAAAAATCTTGGTATTCCCTTTGATGCACTCTATCGAGATGTGGATTTTGATGAACTCATTAAAGAGCTAGAGAAGCAGTTAAAAGAGGTCAAAAAAATGAAGATAGAACAGCAAGTAAGAGAGCAAGTTAAAAAAGTTTAACCTCCTTTTATTAAAACAATTTTAGTACCTATTTGGTACTTTTATATAGAAATATTTATCCCCCAAAAATTCACAAATAAGCCCACAAAATAGCATAATATATAATATTTTAATCAATATTTTAGTACCATTATGGTACAATATAAATAAGAAAGAGGAACTATTTTTACTTTTTCTTAGTGGAAAATCAAGCCACTTAAAAAAATGATAATTCAATTAAAAGGTTATATTGTGAGTAGCTTAACAGGTAGAACACAATTAGGGAGAGATTGGCTAGAATCTCAATCTAAAAAGTACACAAAAACAAAAAGTAATATCAAAAAAAACTTTTTTGTAATTATTGATGGTAGTGAAGATGTTTTATATCTAAAATGTTTTGATTTAAGTGAGGCAGAGAGTGAGATTAAACGATATTTAGGCATAAACTCTCTTGATGATAGTATTGAAATTTTCTACAAATAGAGGGTAATGTTATGAATTATGATGAAGCAAAAAAAGAGTTTATTAAAACTGTGGAATATTACGATTATCGTTATAGAAAATGGGAAATTTTTCTTGATTTATGTAGAGTATCAGCTATTAGCCTATATCAACCGTTTGCTAGAGATAAAGAGCTAGAAGAGGAGTATTTAAAGATAGTTGGTAAATATGATAAAAAGATTGTAAGAGAAGTATTTCCAAGACTATTTGGTTTAATTATATTGGGATTAAGTGATAGATTGGGCGATTTTTTAGGTGAGTGTTTTATGGAACTTGATTTAGGTACAAAGTTCAAAGGACAGTTTTTTACCCCTTATAATATATCAAAATTTATGGCTTCAATTCTTGGAGAGAATACAAAAGAGGTTGAGACCATGTCAGAACCTGCTGTAGGGTCTGGGGGGATGGTAATCGCTAGAGCTGATACATTAAGAGAGCTAGGGGTAAACTACCAACAGGTTATGGAGGTACAGGCTGTTGATATTGACTCTTTATGTGTCGATATGTGCTATATTCAGCTTACACTACTTCATATATCAGCAGAGGTTATTCACGGTAATAGTTTAACTCTTGAGGTGTTTAGAACATGGTACACACCTGCTTATATTATGAAAGCAACAACAAGACAAGTTCCAAATATAAAAGAGATAGATAGTGAGGTAAAAGTTAAATTGCCTGATGATAACAATACAAACAAAGTGTTATATACAGAAAATGAGTTAGAAGTTTTTGCAACAGGTAAACTGTTTGCATTTTAAATCTATAAAGATATTGATTTTTTTTCAATATCTTTACTATAATAGGTTAATTACCTATAATTTAAGCACTATCTTAGTACCAATATGGTACAATATAAGTAAGAAAAGAGGAAATATCTTTTAACTCTTTTCTTGAAAGTGGAGAATCAAACCACTTAAAAAAAGCGATAAATTTAATCAAAAGGTTACATAATGGAAAATGTAGAGTTTGTTAAAGTTGAAGTAGTAGGGGGAGATTGGCTAGAATCTCAATTTAAAAAGTACATTCAACAAAACAACATGTTAAAAAGCCAAATAAAAATTATCTATTCAAGATTGAGCGAAGCACCAAAGTTATATGAGACAGATGGAGCTAAAATTAGAGATGTGGCAGTAAAGTTATTTCACTCTCTATTTACTCTATATGTTGTTGAGTATGACCCAAAAGATAAATTGGCATTTGGATATATGAAAAATGAAGAAGATGAGTACTTAAGCGAATGGGGCTATTCATCTATAGAAGAGCTTTTAGAGCTTGGTTTTGAGATGGATTTGTATTTTGAAGATAGAACTATCGCTTTTGATGGAACTATATCTAAAAAGGAATCTCATGCAGTATAGAGTATATACAAAGAGGGAGATTTTAAATCAAGGTATCAACCGAAAAGGTAAAGAGAGAGTTTTTACTCTCTTTTTTGCAATTGGTTATTTTAACTTTGGAGTTCATTACTATCCACGCTATTTTGGTGGTTCATTGAGTATATCACACTTTAGTTTTTATGCTCTCTCTAGGGGATTTGAGAAATTTACTGAAACAGGGTTTCGCTCTTGTTTTGTACAAAATAGTAAAAAAGTAGCCTCTTATTCTGAAATCAAAGAGTATTTTATAGAGCTACTAAAAGAGAAAGTTGAATTTTTATCTGAAAATTCACAACCAATCCAATTACAACTATTTTAGAGGTGTAGAGATGTATTTAGAACCAAAAAAACCGTTAGAAAAGATTATTGAGGGGTATGAACCCTTTGATTTACTTAGACTCTCAAAGGATGCTTTTTATAATGGTGTAAATCAATATTTTCCAAATATTGAGATTACAGAGATGAAGTTATCATTTATTGTAGTTAATGGTGAGGTTGCTATTAAAGCAAAAATTATAGATTATAAAGAGGTAAATTAATTATGGGTGCATATATATA
>CAZSHP010000153.1:0-3233 GCA_964606545.1 uncultured Sulfurovum sp.
AATTGATGGTTATGGACCTACAGAAAATACTACATTTACAACAACCTATCGTTGTAATAGAGAGAATATATATAGTGATATACCAATAGGGAGACCTATTAATAATACTACAGCTTATATTTTAGATAAAAATCTCAATCTTGTTCCAAAAGGGGTAATTGGAGAGTTATATACAGGAGGGGATGGAGTAGCTAGAGGTTATCTTAATAAAGCTGAATTAACCGATGAGAGATTTTTTGATTTTAGAGGGGACAGAGTCTACAAGACAGGAGATTTAGTAAAATATAGAGAAGATGGCAATATTATCTATTTGGGTAGAGAGGATAATCAGGTAAAAATTAGAGGATTTAGAGTTGAATTAGGAGAGATAGAGCAACAGATATTACAGATTGAGGGTATAAAAGAGGCTGTTGTTTTGGAAAAAGATAATAGACTGATTGCCTATATTACTTTTGAAAAAAATTATATGATTACAGATAATGATATAAAGAGTCAGCTTTTAGTTCATCTGCCTGAATATATGATACCTTTTGCTATTAATTCGTTGAGTAAGATGCCAGTTAACCCTAATGGCAAAGTAGATAGAAGAGCATTGTCTAAATTAGAGATAAAAATAGAGTCATCAAAAGAGTTTGTAGCTCCAAAAGAGTATTTAGAGATAGAGTTGGCAAAAATCTTTGAAGAGTTATTGGATGTGGATAGAGTAGGATTGAATGATAACTTTTTTGAGCTAGGAGGGCATTCGCTATTAGCTACTCAATTGGTATCCAAAATTAGAATAGAGCTAGGTTTGGAGTTGAGTTTGAAAACACTTTTTGGTGCGACAACTCTAAAAGAGTTAGTATATATACTTGAAGAGACTCAAAAGGTAGAGAACGAGATGATAATACAATCTTCAAAAGAGATATATGAGAAGCTATTAGATGATAGTGAAGATGATGAGATAGAAGAGTTTACTTTATAGGAGAGGAAGATGAGTTATATTAATATATTTTTAGAAAAACTAAAAGACAAAGGGGTAGTAGTCCTACTAAAAGAGGACAAATCTCTACAGATAAAAGCCAAAAAAGGGGCAATGAATGCTGATATAATTAGCGAATTAAAATCGCTCAAAGAGGAGATAGTAGAGTTTTTAGATACAGGAGTAGGACGAGAGTATATCTGTTCATTTCAACAAGAGAGATTATGTTTTTTGGATAAGTTTGAAGAGGGGGAGACACAGGCGTATAATATGCCCTCTTTGCTTCTGTTGGAGGGTGAACTAAATATTCAGGCACTTGAAGAGTCTCTACAGACAATTATATCGAGACATGAGGTATTGCGTTCTAATTTTATTGAGATAGATGCCGTATTCCATCAAGCAGTTGGGAGTAGCAGTAGATTTAGATTAGAAAAGAGAAGTGTAGATGAGTCACAAATAGAGGAGATAGTAGACTCTATTCTGCTTGAGCCATTTGATTTAGAGGAGGATTTACTATTTAGAGCCATACTTTTTGAGGTCTCTAAAAATAGATACTATCTCTTTATTAATATGCACCATATAGTTTGTGACGGGTGGTCTGTTGCTGTTTTGATAGATGAGTTTGTGCAACTCTATAGCAATCATACACCACCTCCATTAAAGATACAGTATGGAGATTATGCTAAGTGGCAAAGAGATTATCTAAAAGATAAAGAGTTAACAAAAAAGTTAGATTTTTGGATAGAGGAGTTAAAAGGGGTGGAGGTATTAGAGTTACCAACCACCTATCCAAGACCTGCTACGCAGAGTTACCAAGGAAAGAGAGTCTCTTTTAATATTGATGCAGATACAACCCAAAAATTAAATGCTCTAACACAAAAACATGGAGCAACTCTATTTATGACGCTACTAAGTAGTTTTTCTCTACTACTTCATAGATATAGTGGAGAGGATGATATAGTAGTAGGCTCTCCTATTGCCAATCGTAATAACTCAGAGATAGAGAATCTAATAGGTTTTTTTGTTAATAGTTTGCCTATTAGAACTGATTTTAGTCGAGATATAACATTTATGGAGCTTTTGAGTGAAACTAAAAAGAGAGTTTTAAATATCTATGAACATCAGGATGTTCCATTTGAAAAGATAGTAGAGTCACTAAATATCACTAGAGATACAAGCCACTCGCCACTCTTTCAGGTAATGTTTGTATTGCAAAATACACAACAGAGGTCGCTAGAGTTACCAAATTTGAGACTAGAGTTTGCTAAACTTAATAATGAGACAAGCAAGTTTGATTTGACTATGGAGCTTATGGAAAAAGAGGGGCAGATAGAGGGGATATTGGAGTATGCTACAGATTTATTTAGTGCTGTTTTTATGGAGAGATTTATAGGACATTTTGAGGTACTGTTAAAAGAGATTGTAGATAATGAGCATAAAAAGCTATCGGAGTATAATATTTTG
Source organism: uncultured Sulfurovum sp. (assembly GCA_964606545.1). Lineage (GTDB taxonomy): Bacteria > Campylobacterota > Campylobacteria > Campylobacterales > Sulfurovaceae > UBA1140. The sequence continues at coordinate 2,426 of CAZSHP010000153.1, forward strand.
ACTCCACAAGAGAGCCATGAACTTCTAGTAGAGTTAAATAGTACTCAAACTCCTTATCCTAGAGAAAAAAGTGTTCATCAAATCTTTGAAGAACAAGCAGAGAAGTACCCCAATAAAATAGCTCTAGTTCACAAAGAGCAGTCTCTAACCTATAGAGAGTTAAATGAGAAATCAAACCAATTGGCACACTATCTAATAGAGAAAGGGCTAAAAAAGGGTAATATTGTAGCTCTCCTCCTAGATAGGTCTATAGAGATAATTGTAGGGATACTTGGTATTATAAAAGCAGGTGGAGTCTATCTACCAATTGATACGAGTTATCCAAAAGATAGAATTGAGTATATTACTACAGACTCTAACGCCTTTTTGGTACTAGAAGAGGAGGATATACAACAAGCATTAGAAGAGATTCAACTACTAGAGAATCCCCAAAAAGGTATTAAAGGGGATGATTTAGTCTATCTAATCTATACTTCAGGTTCAACAGGAAATCCAAAAGGGGTAATGGTAGAGCATCATAGTGTAAATAGATTGATTTTAGAGCAGAATTATATCCCGTTTAATGAGGATATAGTAATGCTTCAATCAAACTCTATCTCTTTTGATGTGGCTACTTTTGATATTTATGGGGCATTGCTAGTAGGAGGTACTCTTGTACTATACCCAGAGAGCAAATTAGATTTAACTGTTTTAAATGATAATATAGAAAAATATAATATTAATACTATGTGGCTAACCTCTGCCCTATTTGAGCAGTGGGTTTTTGCTCTAAATGAGGAACTAGATTCGCTTAGATATATTTTAGCAG
>CAZSHP010000154.1:0-3225 GCA_964606545.1 uncultured Sulfurovum sp.
TAGAGATTTCTACACCTATCTGCTCTTATGATAAGTTGATGGAGTATATCACAGAGATTAATAGTTTGATAGAGCAGTATGGTTATACCAATGATGATACAGGATTGCATATTCATATCTCAAAAGCCAAAAAAGATGGGGTTAATTTTGATTTTTATAAATTTGCTTTGCTTTGTAATGATAGAGGTCTGCTTGATAGGTGGGGTACTCGAAATGGGTATTGTATCAATGTAATGAGTGTGATTAATTATAATACCAAGAGAGATTCAAAAGTTCTAAAAAATAAAAAAGGTCGAGTTTGGAACTTGGAGTTGGTTTCAAAAAATCGCGTTGAGATAAGAACAATGGGAGGGGTTGATTATCATCTAAAAAACAGAGAGATACTACAAGAATTAACCGAATATAGAGATATTTTTAGAGAGACTCTTGATAGAGATACCCAAGCTTTTAGGGCTTTGAAGAGAGAACACTTAGAGATGGTTAAGAGTGCTTCGGATGGAGAGAAGATTGGGTTTATGAAGCTATTTTTTAGAAATGATTAGAGTTATAAAGAAGAGATAAAAATAACTTTTAAGAGTTCTTTTAGTCAAAGCATGTAGAATTCTGTCAAAAATAAAAACTTAGGGGGATAAGTGAATATTTTGGAGATAATCTTAAAAGCATTGGAAAATGGAGTCAATCTAACCATTGTAATAATGATTTTATTACTAGCGTTTATTGATTTGTTTTTTAAAAAGAACCTAAAAAGTCAAATAGTTAGCTTGGGAGTTTTGGGAACTTTTATTGGTATATTTATGGGGTTGCAAAATTTTAATCCTGATGATATGAAAAACAGCATTGATACTATACTTTTGGGTTTAAAGACAGCATTTTTTACATCTATTGTAGGGATGGGTGTGGCTCTTGTTTTGGCAATAGTCCAAAAACTATTAAAAAATGAGACAGATGAAGATGAGATTCAAGAGATACTTCTACGAGAGATTTCTACTAAGCTTAATTTTTTAGAAAAACTAGATAGTTCTCAAAATAGTGATAAGATTATTGGCGAATTAGAACGATTGAGGAGTGTTCAATCAGATGCAAAAAATGAGACAAAAAAGATTTTAGTATCTATAAATGAACTAAAAGAGAACTCAAACAGAGAGAATCGAGAGCTAATAGATATTTTGAATGTCAACTTTAGCAAAATGAATCGCTCTTTGGAGATTGCGATTGAGCAACTATCAAAAGGGGCTACAGAGGAGATAATCAAAGCATTAAAAGAGGTAATAGAGGAGTTTAACCAAGAGTTACAGACTCAATTTGGTGAGAATTTTGTCAAACTCAATGAGTCTGTGATTAATCTGCTTCAATGGCAAGAGAACTATAAAAGACATATCGAGGGGTTGGAGAAGAGATTAACTTTGTCTACTCTATCTATTGAAAAATCAAAGAGTAGCTTGGAGATAATATCTTCTAAAAACGAAGATATTCTACAGGTCTATCAAGAGTTACACAGAATTATAAATACCTATGATAAACAGGTAGATGAGTTAAACCGACACCTACAAACCTATGCTCTGTTGAGTAGTAATGCCAAAAAGATGTTTTCTACTATTCAAGATACCGTCTCTATGACAAAAGATGAATTTATAGGACTGTCAAAAACAATTGTTGAGACAAATGAGAAACAACGCAGTAGCTTTAGACAAAATCAGGCTCAATTAGAGCTAATATCAAAACATTTTAAAAATATGGGTACACAGATACCACATGCTCTTGCTATCTCTTTGGAGCAGTTAAACAGAGGTTTGACCTCTCTAACAACTCAATTCCAAAAAGATTACAAAGAGATAATGGATAAGTATCAAACAGGATTGAGATAATGGCATCCCAAGATGAGTGGATGAGCATCTCGGATATGATGTCGGGATTGATGCTAATGTTTATGTTTATCGCTATAAGTTTTATGATACAGATTGAATCAGACAAAGAGCAGATTGAAGATATAGCTATTGCTTATTATAAAGACAAAAAAGATTTAAATAGAGATTTACACAATGAATTTGCAAAAGATTTAGAGAGGTGGGAGGCTGAAATCACAACTGATAATATTATTATCTTCAACTCTCCTACTGTGCTTTTTCAGAGTGGAAAATCTATTCTAAAAAGGGATTTTAAACTGATATTGAATGATTTTTTTCCAAGATATATCAAAATACTCTTTTCACAAAAGTACAAAGATAAAATAGATGAGATAAGAATAGAAGGACACACCTCAAATAGTTGGAGAGGTTCGACTTCTCCCAAAAGAGTATATCTCAAAAACATGCAACTCTCTCAAAATAGAGCAAATAGAGTTTTGTCCTACTCCTATAGCATCAACAGTAATATTATAAAAGAGGCTAGAGAGTGGTTAGAGATTAATCTAAGAGCCAACGGCATGGCATTTGCCAAACTAAAATATAGAGACACCAATAGAACTATCCCTGATGAGGTCAAATCAAGAAGAGTAGAGTTCAAAGTCCAACTCAAAACAGAAGAGAAAATTTACAAGATTCTAAAGGCTTCAGAGTAATGGATTTGAAATTTTCTGATTTTGGCTCTTTTTTGAATGCAGTAGAGTCAATCATCTCTATGGAACTACAAAAAGCTAGAGAGCTTTTAGAAACCACTGGTAGAGATATTACAAATATCAATGATATTTTTATTAGTAACAGTGATGAACTTTTTGATATACTACCCGATGGTACACTAGTTCAAGTCAACCTATATATAGCCACAAAATCAGTAGATTATCAAGCCCTAAACTATATAAAGAGTGAGAATCTATACAGATACCATATCTACAGATGTCAAACTATCACAGATATGTTCAACTCAGGACGAAAACATCGTTATAAGATTAATAGTAGAGATAATGGTAGATTCTTTTTTACATTTACCAATTCTAGGGGTCAAATACTAAAACAAGAAAAGAATCAAAAGCTAAATATCTGCAAAAACTGTTTAAGGAAATTTCTAAACCGTTATGCAAATGATAGAGATGTCCAAAATTTTAACCTAAAAGAGTTTCATCAACAAAATAGAGGATTTTTTGATTTTGATACAACAGACATAGAAAAAGGTGAATTTGCCCAACCAAATGTATATACCCAAAATTGGAACAGAATATCAACTCAAATCAAGATAAAAAAAGAGTACAGATGTGAGAGTTGTGGATTTAAAGCCCCCGATAACTATCAT
>CAZSHP010000155.1:0-3219 GCA_964606545.1 uncultured Sulfurovum sp.
GCTAAAAAGGTCACTCAAAAAGAGATTAAAACTCTCTCTTTTGTTTTTTTTTATAGATGAAAACTCTCCATTAGCAAATTTTTCTATCATTTTATCCAGAGATAGTGTTCTTTTTCTCTGTTTTAGAGTCTTAGCCGTAATCTCAATAAACAGCGTATGATAATCCAAATACCCCAATATCTTATCCACTTTGTCCATCTCATTAGTAGGATAATGCTTCAAAAACAGCTCTCTAGCATCCTCTACACTCATAATATCCAAGAAGTATTGAGGGATATACTCTTTTGTCTCTCGTGAGGTAAAGAGAATCTGAAAACCACTATTTTTGAGTGTCATTAGAGTATTCATTTCATCTAGTTGACTATCCATCTCTTTGACATCATCTATAATCAGAAGCTTTTTACCCTCTAGGTTTTGGAGTTTGTTCATAATTTCAGCAAACAAATCATCAATCTTTTCCGATTTCAAATCAAGCGAAGTACCAAAAGCAGAAGCGAGACTTAGCTTTATATCCTCATTGACCTGCACAAAACCGTAGTAGTCAAAATTATCCTTGTGTTGGTTGAGATAATAAGAGGCTAAAGTACTCTTTCCAATCCCACCAATACCATTTAGAAGCAGTAGCATAGAGTTTTGATTGAGGAGTTCATCTACCTTTTGTAGCTCCTCTTTTCGTCCTACGAAATCTATGTCATTGGCTAGACCTGTTTGTGGGGTTAGTTTTTTGGGGATGATGTGAGGTGGTAAAATAATCTTTTGATTGATTGTTGAGCCATCTTGTGCAACACCTACACCATATATATCTCCATTTACATTAATATTCTTTTTCATCTATTCATCCTCCTATGATTTATAAAATTTTACGACTTTGTAAAGCTCAAAGTTTGAGTAACTGTTCCTCCTGTCACTACACCTATCCCATTTACATCCCCATTGATATTAATCCCACCATTAGAGGACTCTTTTTTCTCCTCTTCTAAATCTATCCCTTTGATATGATTAATTATAGAGTTATAAAGATGCTCAAACTTATCCACCTCTCTATCCTGAAAACATTGAAACCCTGCCAACTCTCGGGGTAGGTCTTTGATTTGCATAGGTGGAAGCATATAGACAAATAGAGCTTTGGAGCTATCAAGTGATTTTAGGGTTAGATATATAGTTCGCTCTCGTTGAACCCATTCCGAGGTCATATATGATTTGCTACTCCCCACAGCCACAAAGGCTTTTGCATTTTGCAGAGCCTCATCTATTGCCTTATCCCACCTATCTATACCATACTTTTCGAGTGTAATAGCAGAAAAAAAAGGTTTTAACCCTTTGGATTCCAAATACTCACACAACTCCTCACCCAACACTCTATCATCTGTTTTTTTGCCATTATCACTATTTTTAAATGATATAAAGACATCATACTCTCTCTTCATCTCTGCCCTTTGTATAGTATTTTATTTATGATATACCAAAAAGGATAAAATAGATATAAAACCTAAAGTGCTTTTAATAGATTCAAATAAAAAAGATAGGCAAATATCTATGTTACAAAAATAAGTTAACCCTTTATATTTTAATATGTTGAGATAGCAATCTATTCACTACTATTTTGAGTATACTTAGAAATAATATGACCTTAATTAATACAAAAAACCAAACAACCAAAGAGGAATCTTCGCCCCAAACCCAATCTCTATATCATCAGCTACCACAAAAGAGTTCGGAACATTAGCTATCTGCTTAAATCCCTTATTTTTCCCACCTACTTCAACAGTGTATTTCTCATCCACCAAAAAATCCCCTCTATCGACATAATATATACTATGAGCATAACTTATCTGATTGGCAAAAAAAATCTCTCGTCTGCTTCCTATATCACTCTGCATACACAAAGCATCACATAGATTGGTATTGGAGAGATAGAGTTTATCAGGTTTTTGGATATTTTTAAACCGTTTTGCTTCATAAGTCACATGTCGCAAGAGTTCAGCACGATGTAGGTATTCGATGTATTTATAGAGCGTAGCACGAGAGACACCTACGGTTTTGGCTAGTTTTTCGATAGAGAGTTCCAACGGTTTAGAGACACAAATAGTTGCCAAAAGCTTTTTGAGGATGGTTATTTTTTCAGGTGGTACTTTGTAGAGCATGGCTATATCGGTGTGGAGTATGGTATTGATGCTATCTATAATCTTTTGAAAATAGGGCTTGGAACTCTCAAAATAGAATGGATAAGCCCCATGTTTTATATAGTCTCGAAACTCTTTTAGAATCTTCTCATTTTTGAGCGTTCTAAGCACCTCATAGCTAATATTTTCATGATTTTGAACTATCTCTTCGAGACTATAAGAGTTAAAACGGTATGAATACTTTAGCTCCAAAAACTCCCTAAGTGATAGTACAGGTAGTTTTTTCATACTGTATCGTCTCGCAAATGAGGGGTTAGTAAGCTTGATAGCAGAAGAGCCTGAAAAGATAATCTTTATATCAAAAAAATCATAAATGGATTTGAGATGTTGCTCAAAATCTTTGGCTTCATGAATCTCATCTATAATAATACACTTACCACCCAATGAATAAAAATAGTCCACCAACTCAAAAAGAGATACATCTTGAAGCAGAGGATAATCACAAGATATATAGAGCAGTTCATCATAAGGGAATTGTAGCTCACGAGCCACTTGCAACATAATTGTGGTCTTTCCTACACCTCTACTTCCATAGATACCGATAATTTTATCACTAGCAGTCAAAATTTCATCAAAGAGAAACCTTTTATATTTTGGTAACTCTTTGGTGAGTTTGATATAGGAGAGTCTCTTTATATTGTTTAATAGGTTTTCCAATATTATAGCCTTATTGTATTTTAGATAATACAGTTTAGCCTATTTATACTTATATCAATATAAAAACTCAAATAACCAAAGAAGAATCCTCAACTAAATCATACCAACTCCTCCTTTTTAGAACGATTCCTTTTAAACGGATAAAGTAATAAATTTTTTATAAGAGCCTTTAGCATCTTATCTTTATAAATTGAGTAGTATCCAAAGATAAGAGAGTCATATCGTTTAAATTTTTGGGTAAACTTAAATAAATCCTCAAAATCCTCATATAGATTTATAACATCATATGCAGTTACTCCTAAAAAAGTTAGCTTTATATCTAAATTCTCTTTTTTATTTGTCTCTGATACTAGCTTATCAAAACCTATCATAATCTCTC
>CAZSHP010000156.1:0-3210 GCA_964606545.1 uncultured Sulfurovum sp.
AAAAAATATGAGTCTCTTGTTCGACTTATAGACAAAGATGGTCAAGCAATATCACCTTTTTTCTTTTTGGAAATAGCAAAAAGAGCAAAACTGTATGAACAGATTACAAAAATAGTTATAGATAAGACATTTAATAAATTTAGAGCCTTATCAACTACAGAGTTCTCTATCAATTTAACTATAGATGATATTTTATCAGAGAAGACTACCAACTATATCTATCAAAAACTAGAAGGCTATCCAAATACAGGTAGGGTTATATTTGAGATAACTGAATCCCAAGAGGTTGCAGACTATAAAGTAATCAACAAATTTATAAAATATGTCAAACAGTATAATGTAAAAATAGCCATAGATGATTTTGGTTCAGGGTATGCGAATTTTGAACATATTCTAAATATAGATGCAGATTTTATTAAAATAGATGGAAGTCTTATCAAAAATATACATACAGATGAAAACTCATATATTATTACAGAAGCTATTATAAACTTCTCCAAAAAACTAGGTAGAGAGACTATTGCAGAGTTCATTCATAATGAAAAGATACAGAAGATAGTCAAAAAGTTAGGTGCTGATTACTCCCAAGGTTTCTATCTTGGCGTACCCTCATTGGACATATAATTGTTTTTTTATGTTCCAATAACTCTGTAGTAATTCACATAAAAATAGCACTAAACCAAATCAAACAGACAACTGTTTACTTTTTGATTTTTTTATATTTTTTTCTCTATTTAGTATACTTTTAATAAAAATCTATGATATACTTATATTAAGTTTAAAAAGAAAATTAATTTACTAACATAAATGCTTTTCTTTATTTTAAGGAGAAACTATGAAAAGATTTTTTTCAATTATCAGGCTATTAACTCTCTTATCTTTTATAGCGACACCTATTTTTGCAGCAAGTGTTCCTCAAGATAATCCAACTACTGATAGAGTCTATCGCACCAATCAAATAGCTGACTCATATCACTTTTTGCTATTAACTAGTGATGGACACTATTACCATGTACACACAAATAAAACTAAGTCATTAACAGTTGGGGAGCTTAAGTCTCCATCAATTCTAAAAATATTAGACAAGAAGCAATCATGGGGTCAAGCATTTGCATCAAAAGGTAAATATATAAGAAAAAGTGGAAAAATATATACAAAAAGATATTTTGACCAAATAAAAGTTATATCTTCAAAAAAAATCAAATATCTAAATAAAGTATTTCAAATTCAATAATAGATGGTAAAATATCACAAATTTTTAAGGATATTTTATCATGCACGGATTTTACAGAGTAGCTTCGGCTATCAATAAAACTACCCTCACAAACCCCCAAAAAAATGCAAAAGAGATAATCTCTCTACTAAATAGTGCTAACTCAAAAGAGGTATCTGTAGTTGTTTTCCCTGAACTAACTCTCACGGGATATACAGCTTCTGACTTATTTCTAAACCAAACACTACTAAATAGCCAAAATAACGCTCTACAAGAGATATTAAAAGAGAGTATAGATATATCAACAGTGGCTATTATAGGTCTCGTCATTATGGAGAACTCTAGGCTCTATAACTCTGCTATAGTTATACAAAAGGGTAAGATACTAGGAGTAGTACCCAAAAGCTATCTACCAAACAGAAAAGAGTTTTATGAAAAGAGACAATTTGTCTCTGGTAGAGATATTGTCAAACAGAGCATCTATCTACTAGGTCAGGATGTACCATTTGGAGTTGATTTACTCTTTGGGGATAGAGAAGAGTTACTCTTTGGAGTAGAGATTTGTGAAGATTTGTGGGCTATTACACCACCTAGCAACCATATGTCGAGCAATGGAGCAAACCTCATCTTTAATCTCTCTGCTAGTAATGAGCTAATAGGCAAAGCAGAGTATCGTGAAGAGCTAGTACGAACACAAAGTGCTAGATGTATGGGGGCTTATGTCTACTCATCAGCAGGGCTAGGAGAGTCTACTACTGATACCGTATTTGGTGGTCATGCGATTATAAGTGAATATGGTTCTACTTTGGCACAAAATAGACGATTTGATATAAAGAGTTCATTAACTACTGCCGATATTGACCTACAGAAACTAAACTGGCTAAGAGTCTCTGAATCTAGCTACTGTGATACCAAAAGAGAAACTCTCCGAACTATTACTATATCCCCTACCCCAAAAATTAAAGAGCTAAAGAGATTTATAAACCCTATGCCATTTGTGCCATCAATCTATCAAGAAAAAAGCCACCGTTGCGAAGAGATAATCAATATTCAAGCTCATGGGCTTATCCGTAGAATGACTCATGCACATATCAAAAAGGCTGTAATAGGCATCTCGGGAGGTCTTGACTCAACTCTAGCCCTACTCTCCACACATAGAGCCTTTGAGATAATGGGTTGGGATAGCAGAGATATTATAGCTATTACTATGCCTGGATTTGGAACAACAAGCCGAACAAAAAATAACGCTACAGAGTTGTGTGAACTACTAGGTGTAACACTAAGAATAGCAGATATTACAAAAATCTCTCTAGCAGAGTTTGACTCAATCGGTCATGACCCTAATGAGTACTCTATAACATATGAAAATGTTCAAGCAAGAGCTAGAACCTCTATTTTGATGAATACGGCAAATAGAGAGAATGGGTTAGTTATAGGTACAGGTGATTTATCAGAAATAGCTCTTGGATGGAGTACCTATAATGGAGACCATATGAGTTCATATGCTCTAAATTCAGGCATACCAAAAACACTTATTAAATATGTGATAGAACACTACAAAACCAACCAAGAGATAGCAGATATAATAGATGATATATTAGATACCCCTATTAGCCCTGAACTTCTCCCTCATAACAATGATGAGATAGTCCAAGAGACAGAGTCTATAGTTGGACCTTATGAGTTACATGATTTTTTTCTATACCATTTTATAAAATATGGAGCCAAACCAAGCAAGATTCTATTTTTGGCAAATCACGCTTTTGATAAATATGATGAAGATACAATTAAAAAATGGCTCAAAAAGTTTATATGGAGATTTTTTACCCAACAGTTCAAACGCTCATGTATACCCGATGGCCCAAAAGTGGGAACTATCTCCCTAAGCCCTAGAGCAGACTGGAAGATGCCTAGTGATGCTGATGTATCGGTTTGGTTGGAGGAGTTTTGACATACTCCCCATGCCTAAAGGCAGGGGATTCTAAGCTCAAACAACA
>CAZSHP010000157.1:0-3172 GCA_964606545.1 uncultured Sulfurovum sp.
ATCGGCGTGAACCAACAGCACCTAAAAGATACTCTTCTTGTTCTTTGTTTGGTCTAATTTCTATTTTATGAGCCAACAATATAGCATTTTCATCAAAATATTTATCCTTGATGATTATAGAAAGTAAACATAGAGCAAAAATAATTTCTTCTATTTTCATTTAGTAGACTTTTATATAAACTTAGTGAAATTATACAATATAAATTATTCTTTTTTGTTAAAAAATATAGTAATTTTTTCCTTTTTCCCATTTTCTTAAAAGTATTAGGAGATACTTCTACTCAATACATGTGAACCTTTTATAAGTTTACATATATTATACTATGTTTTTGTTAACAGTTGCTAACCCTACTTCTTAGAAAAATGCTGATAATCCTTGGTATATCTCCAATCTCCACCCCAAGAGAAACCATAACTCTCAAAAATTTTGGTAGCCTCGTCATTTTTCAAAAGCACTGCTCTATCAGCTGTGGAGTTGTCTCTGTGTCTTCGTTTGCGATACTTCTGTGAGGCTTTGTGTGATATATGACCTTTTCTTGATATATAGGGGTTCTCTATAGGATTTATATCAATTGCTTTTCCATATGAGTGTCTTGACCATTTCTTGGAGCCTGTGGCTTTGCGACAGTTAAATGCAGAGGTGTTATCAGCCTCTATGGATTTCCAATCATTACCACCAAAATCACTCACTAATCTCATCTGATTGACAGGATAACCTATCTCATAAAGCTCTCTCATAATATTAACCACATCATCAGCCACACTCTCGTGAACTATCAACTCCCCTACTCTCTCCTCTCCTTGAAAATTGATATAATTTAGTCGTAAATAGCGTAAATCTACTATATCCACAGGGCATCCTCTATGCCAAGAGTTACCATTTATCATCTTCTCCTTTAGTTTGGGAGCTATATTGTATATCTTGGCATGAAACTCTGCCATAAGTGATAAAGAGAACATAATTGTTAAAAATAGTGCTTTTTTCATTATTTACCTTTAAAATTTTAGTAGAATGGTATCAAAAAAAAGTTTTAAATAGTAAATTAAATCTAATTTATATATAATAACTAATTAAAAAACATAAAAGGTAAAAAAGTGAATAATATATATTGTAAATCATCTAGTCTATCTAATATCATAGATGATTTTATAAAAGGGTGTAGAAACCTAAACAATATTGACCCTGCTGTCACAATCTACGGCTCAGCAAGACTAAAAGAGGATAACCCATATTATAAAAAAGCCACAGAGATAGGTAAAAGCCTAGCCGATAGTGGTTATAGTGTTATCACAGGTGGCTCTCTAGGAATAATGGAAGCAACCAATCGTGGAGCAAAATTATCATCCAACAGTACATCAATAGGTCTAAATATAGAGCTACCACAAGAGCAAGAGAGCAATAAATATCTCGATATAGACATCAAATTTGACCACTTTTTTGTTAGAAAGCTGATGCTTATTAGAAACTCTATCGCCTATCTATTTCTCCCAGGTGGTTTTGGAACACTAGATGAACTCTTTGAAGTGCTAGTATTGATTCAGACTCAAAACAGCTCTCCTAGTCCTGTTATTCTAGTAGGAGAGGAGTATTGGTCAAAACTATTTGACTTTATAGAGACCACAATGATAGAGCATAAGACTATAAACCAACGAGATTTAGAGCTAATCAGCATTATTGATGATGTAGATGAGATTGTCGAGGTTATCAAAAATCACACATCCACCCCATCCCAAAACTCATCATAGTCCAAGTTAGTAGCGTTCTGCTCCTTGGCTATTAGCTTCTCTTGTTCAGATACAAAATACTGTTCAAGAGCCTCATCTAGCATAGTGCTAAAATCTTTATTTAATAGTTCGGAATAGAGTTTTAGATTCTCTATGGTTTTAGTGTTTAGTACAAAGTCTATTTTATCATTCATCCTTAGACCTCTCCTTCTCTTATTTTTTTATGAAATTTTACCAAGAATTATTAAATAAAACCTACTCCAAAAGCTTCAAAATAACCTCTTGACAATTACCAAACTCAAAAACCTTGCTTTTTTGAGTTACAGAGTCTATTAAAAACCCCTCTTTTCCATTTTCTTTTCGAATTTTTATCATTACACCATTCTCTTTTTTGGCAAACTCTACAATGGTACACTTTTCCTCTTTGATTTTGATAGTTCTATTGACAAACCTATCTTTTAGCTGTTTAATAGTTGGTGTTATAGAGAAGTCGATTTTGTCTCCTATTCTATGGGAGTTTAGATAGAGCCATTGCCAAAAGTAGTTGATATATTCAGGATTTAATACTTGGATGTGGTCGTTTGATGGTGTTATTACAGAGAGCCGATTATAGGTATTAATATAAAATATACTCTCTTTGTTGTATTTCGGGGCTAGATTACATAGGGGTTTCCCATTTGCTCCAAACTGTTTTATGGTTTCTTGGATAAAATCGTCTACTTTATCTTTTGGAGGGAGTTTTAGTTCGGGTTGAGGTATTGTCTCTTGGGGTTCTTCGCCATTCTTCTCTTCTAATTCGACAGTTAGATTATCAATAGTCTCTTTTAGCTTTTGATTCTCTCTCTCTAACTCTTTGGTCTTTTTCTCTAGCTCTCTAACTCGCTTATCTTGGGTTGGTAGGATTATATTTTTGTTGTACTCTTTGCCCTTTTCGGTTAGTCTTAGACCTCTAACTTTGGGTTTTCCTTTCCACTGTTTTACTTCTACTATTTTACACTCTACAAGCCCCAAATCTTTGAGTGCTTTTAGTGATGCTTCGAAGGTCTTTAACCCCATTTTAGGTAAATCACTCATAACTTTGCTTGTTGCTATTACAAAATATCCATCTACAGATATAGACCAATAGGTCAAATTAACAAAATAAGCCATTAAATCGGTTTGAGTGTGTGATAGATGATATTTTTCTTGAAATAGAAGGTCTTTTACTAGAATTATTGTTCTTTTCGGTGCGACTGACATAGCTTTATCCTTGAAAATTTAAATTTTCAAGAGTTCCGTTACCAACATCTCTTGAAAACAGAAGATAAACCATCACCATTAAAGGCGATTTTAACCTATAGGCTGATAAAATTCTATCACCCTAGGTTAGAAGTAGAGTTGTTGGTTTTTCAGGACACGGTGGCTCTACTTTGCTTATCTTCTGTTTTAATTTCACCATTCTATATCA
>CAZSHP010000158.1:0-3166 GCA_964606545.1 uncultured Sulfurovum sp.
TAATCCCAACAAAAATAATACAAAGAACAGATATAGAACCAATACTAAAATCTATAAATAGTGTTCTGTAGGAGATACAACATGGAAAAAGCATATAAACTTCTTGCGATACAAGAGGATATTTCAAACAAAAAAGCAAAAGAGTTAATAGACCGAGGATTAGTTTATATAACAGATAAAAAGGTCAAAATCGCTAGAGCAGAGATGCCTAATAATACTAGATTTAGAGTTGAAAAGATAGATAGTGTCAAGATTATCTATCAGGATGAGAATATAGTAGCCATAAACAAACCAGCACTACTAGACTCTTATGAGCTACAGGATGCTATAGAAGAGGATGAGACTGTTCTAATTCACCGTCTCGACCGTGACACCTCAGGAGTTCTGATTTTGGCAAGAAACAAAGATTTCTTAGCAGATGCTATAGAGGCGTTTAGACAAAGAAAAGTAAAAAAAAGATATGTAGCATGGGTAGAGGGAGTATTTTATGAAGAGACCAAGATAGATGCCCCTATTGCTACCCATAAACAGGCTGGAAAAGCCTTTTCAGAGATAAATGAGACACGAGGTAAACCTGCTATTACAGTTGTAAGACCCATAGAGATACAGGGTAAAAAATCAAAAGTAGAGATAGAGATTATGACAGGTAGAACTCACCAAATTCGTGTACATCTATCAAGTATTGGTCACCCTATCGTAGGTGATGAGAGATATGGTTCAGTAACTCGCTCCAAGAGGATTTTATTACACGCCAAAGCACTATCTCTGCTTGGTTATGCCTTTGAAGCAAAAGAGCCTAGAGATATACAAAAATATAAGTAAAATAGAGATAGCTAGAGAAAAGAGTCTACTAAAACTCCTCTAGCCTACTATTCTCTAATCTATATCTCTTGTCACATAGTTTAGCCATACTCTCATCATGTGTTACGAGTACCATTGAGGCGTTGTTCTCTTTGATATAGTTTAACAATACCTGCATTACTAGGTTCCCTGTCTCTTTATCAAGATTCCCTGTAGGCTCATCGGCAAATATAATTTTTGGCTTTTTACTAAGAACTCTAGCAATAGAGACTCTCTGCTGTTGTCCACCTGATAGCTCACCTATTTTCTGCTCCATCAAATCTTTTATCTCTAGTTTTTCTAGTAGAGTATCATCAATAGTCTGATTTGAGAGAATAGTAGCAATCTCTAGGTTCTCAATAGCTTTCATCCCCTTAAATAGATAGTGAGCTTGAAATACAATTCCTAAATCATCTCTGCGAATAGTCTCTATCTCCTTATCTCTTAGTCCATATAGATTGTGACCTAGTAGATGAACCTCTCCTCTATTTGGTACTATAAAGCTAGAAAATATATGAAGTAGAGTCGATTTACCACATCCACTTCGTCCGAGTATCGCAATACTCTCTCGTGGGTGTAGTTCAAAATTTATATCTGAAAAGAGTTGATAATCAAATGCGTGAGCTATATTTGTGGCTTTTAATAGAGGAATGGACATTTTTATCCTTTGTATGATAATAAATCGTAGGGTTGGCTTTAGCCAACCTCACAATCAAATGAAGTAAAAATTACGCCATCTGTTTAGCAACTTCTGCCGCAAAATCCTCTTCAACTACTTCTATACCTTCTCCAACCTCTAGTCTAATGAAATCTGTAATAACAGCTTTTCCACCAGAGATTTTAGTAATATGCTCACCAACGGTCACAGAGTCATCCATCACATATTTTTGGTCAAGAAGTGCCAACTCTTGGTCTAGTAGAGTATTATCAGAGATAAATCTAGCCAATTTACCTGGTAAAATTCTATCCCAAATCTTTTCAGGTTTACCCTCTGCTTTTAGCTCTGCTCTAATTGTCTCTTTTGCTTGTTCTAGTATCTCATCTGTTAGTTGTACTCTACTCACATAAGAAGGAACATTTTTTAGAGTTTTTCCAAGTCTAGCCAACTCTTCATTCTCTTTTTTGACAACCTCGATTCTACCTTTTGTCTCTGATTCAACAAAATCTGCATCAAAATCTCTATAAGATAGAGTTTTCGGACTCATAGCTGCTGCGTGCATAGCTATATTTTTAAGCTCTGCTTTTACTTTTTTAACAATAGAAGAGTTCTCACACTTTGCAGCAAGAAGAACAGCAACTCTGTTATTTGCATGTAAATAACCATTGATAGCTATATTTTCATCATCAGATGCAATCATTCCAGCTCTTCTGACTACTAGATTTTCACCAATAGTAGCAATTTTGAGAGACAGATACTCTGCAAATGGTTGACCATCAATTGTAGATGAGTTGATAGCATCAGCATCAGCTAAACTATTATCAAATGCGTGTTTGGTAATCTCTGCTACAACACCCTTGAATACATCATTTTGAGCTACGAAGTCTGTTTGAGAGTTGATCTCAACAACAACAGCTTTGTTATCAGAGACCTCAATAGATACAACACCCTCAGCTGCTACTTTTGATGATTTTTTAGCAGCTGCTCCTAGACCCTTCTCTTTTAGCCACTCTACAGCTTTGTCAAAATCACCATCTGACTCTTTTAGTGCATTTTTACAATCCATCATCCCTGCACTAGTAGTCTCTCTTAGTTTTTTAATATCTTTTGGTCCAAATTTTTTTGCCATCTCTTACGCTCCTGCTAATTCTTTTGCTTCTGCGATAGCTTCAGCTTTTATTTTTGATGCTTTTGCTGTCTCTTCATCCATTTTTGCAATTTGAGCAAATGTTGTAATTCCCGCTGCATAGAGATTTTCTTGACTAACTGCACCTATACCAGTAAGTTTTGTAAGCTCATCTTTTTGTGCTTCACCCTCTGCTACAGCCTCTGCAACAATCTCTTTTTTCTCCTCTTCTGTAGCTTCAGGAGTCATCATAGCCTCTGCAAATTCTGCATCTGCTGATGGAGCATCTGTCGCCTCTGCACCCTCTTTTTCTGCTAGTTCTGCTTTTCCTTCGATAATCGCCTCTGCCATCTCTTTACAGAAAAGATTGATAGAACGGATAGCATCATCATTCCCTGGGATTGGATAGTCTACTACATCTGGGTCACAGTTTGTGTCCAATGGAGCGATAACCTTCATACCCATTCTTCTAGCCTCTTTTACTGCGATATGCTCTTTTACAGCATCAATAACAAACATCATATCAGGAAGCTTTTTCATAT
>CAZSHP010000159.1:0-3145 GCA_964606545.1 uncultured Sulfurovum sp.
CAGGTAGAAGAGTTAGCAATAGGTTGGTTTAAAGAGCTAGGTTATGACTATATACAAGGAGCAGATATATCTCCTAATAGTAATTATCCTGAACGAGATAGTTATCAAGAAGTGGTATTATCAAAAAGACTCTATACGGCTCTTAAAAGGCTAAATCCCTCTCTGCCTACCTCTGCTATTGATGAAGCTATTCATCTGCTTAAAAAGCCCCAACAGACATCATTAATCCAAAATAACCGAGACTTTCATAAACTTTTAATTCAAGGTATGAGCGTAGAGATAAAAAAAGCAGATGAGACTAGAGGTGAAGTAGTTAAATTGATGGATTTTCAAAATCTGTTAAATAATGACTTTTTAGTGGTTAATCAATTTACTATTAGGGGAGTCAAAGGCAATAGACGACCTGATATTATTGTTTTTATCAATGGGCTTCCTATTGCTGTAATTGAGCTAAAAAATCCTGCTGATGAGAGTGCTGATATATTTAAAGCCTACAATCAGTTACAAACTTATAAAGATGAAATAGAGGATTTGTTTGTCTATAATGAGGCTTTGGTTATTAGTGATGGAGTTAATGCTAGGATTGGTTCACTAACAGCTACAAATGAAAGATATATGTATTGGCGAACTATAGAAGATGAGAGTGACAAACCACAGTTGGAGTATGAGCTTGATACTTTGATACAGGGCTTTTTTGATAAAAAACATCTGCTTGATTATCTACAAAATTTTATCTTGTTTGAGGATAATGGAAAAGATATTATCAAAAAGATAGCAGGGTATCATCAATTTCATGCTGTGAGAGAGGCTGTAGAGTCTGTGATGAGAGCCTCAATCGGTGGAGATAGAAAGGGTGGTGTAGTTTGGCATACACAAGGGAGTGGAAAATCTATCTCTATGGTCTGTTTGGCAGGGAAATTGACCAAACAGCCACAGATGAGAAACCCAACACTTATTATTGTAACTGATAGAAACGACCTTGACGGTCAACTTTTTGCTACTTTTTCTAGCTCCAAAATGCTACTAAACCAAGAGCCTATACAGATAGATAGTGTGGACGACCTAAGAGAGCAACTCAAAAATAGACCATCAGGTGGAATTATTTTTACCACTATTCAAAAATTTTCACTCAAAAAAGAGGAGAGCGATTTTCCACTACTAAGCCAACGAGATAATATTGTAGTGATTGCTGATGAAGCACACAGAAGCCAATATGGATTTGATGCAATGCTTGATAGAGATAGTGGTAAGTTCAAATATGGATATGCTAAACACCTTAGAGATGCCTTGCCAAATGCTACATTTATAGGTTTTACAGGAACACCTATTGAGAGTAGCGATAGAGATACTCGCTCTGTCTTTGGGGATTATATCTCTGTTTATGATATTGAAGATGCTGTAGCAGATGGGGCAACTGTACCAATCTATTATGAGAGCAGACTAGCCAAGTTATCACTTGATGCAGAGGTACTAAAAGCGATAGATATAGAGGTTGGGGAGTTAGTAGTAGATGAGGAGACCTCTGATAGAGAGAAGTTCAAGAGTCGTTGGAGTACACTAGAGAAACTTGTAGGTGCAAAAGAGAGGATAAAACAGGTAGCAAAAGATTTAGTAGGGCATTTTGAGGATAGAGTAGCCACCATTGAGGGAAAAGGTATGATAGTGGCTATGAGTCGTCAGATTGCTGTTGATTTGTATGATGCTATTGTGGATTTACGCCCAAGTTGGCATAGTGACGACCCAACCAAAGGGGCGATTAAAATCATTATGACAGGGAGTGCTAGTGATGATGCTAGATTGCAAAAACATATCTATAGCAAACGAGTCAAAAAGAGTTTGGAAAAGAGAATCAAAGATGTTGATGATGAGCTAAAGTTGGTTATTGTGCGTGATATGTGGCTAACAGGTTTTGATGCTCCAAGTATGCACACAATGTATATAGATAAACCTATGAAATCTCATAATCTTATGCAGTCAATAGCTAGAGTTAACCGAGTATTTAGAGATAAAAAGGGTGGTTTGGTTGTTGATTATATCGGTATTGCCAATGAGTTAAAAGATGCTCTAAAGACCTACACCACAGCAGGAGGAAAAGGGCGAGGTACAATAGATACAACAGAGGCTCTAAATGAGATGTTAAAGAGATTGGAGATTGTAAGAGACCTCTATTATGGATTTGACTACTCAGCGTTTAAAACCAAAGCTCATAGACTCTTAGCCCCATCAGCAAACCATATTTTGGGGCTTGAAGATGGTAAAAAGAGATATTTAGATGAAGTTTTGGCTTTAACAAAAGCCTATAGTCTATGTGGGACACTAGATAAGGCAAAAAAGTACAAAGAGGAGATAGCATTTTTTCAAGCTGTAAAGGTCGTTATCCAAAAAGCAGGTAAAAGAGCAAATAGCCATAATGACCCAAACAGAGCCATTAAACAGATATTAGACAATGCCGTAGTATCTCAAGGGGTAGAGGATATATTTTCACTTGTGGGATTAGATAGACCTAATATAGGAATTCTATCTGATGAGTTTTTGGAAGATGTAGCTAATATTGAGCATAAAAATTTGGCTATAGAGCTACTAGAAAAGCTACTTCATGACCAGATAAAAGCAAAGAGTAGAACAAATGTAATCCAAGAGAAGAGATTTAGCGATAGACTCCAAGCCACATTAGGAAAATATCACAATAGAGCCATAGAGACAGCAAAAGTTATTGAGGAGTTAATAGCTATGGCTAAAGATTTTGCCCAAGCCTCTAGGCATGGTGAGGAGTTGGGACTGAATTTTGATGAGTTGGCATTTTATGATGCACTAGCAGAGAATGAATCAGCTCTAAGAGAGATGGGAGATGAAGTGCTAAAAAGTATCGCCCAAGAGCTTACCAAAAGATTACGAAATAGTATAAGTGTAGATTGGCAAAAACGAGAAAGTGTTAGAGCCAAGATGAGAAATATGATACGAATTATCCTAAGAAGATACAAATACCCACCTGATAAGCAGATGGAGGCTATGAAGATGATAATGAGACAAGCAGAGGTGCTTAGTGATGAGTGGTCGAGGTGATTTAGCTTATTACTTAAAATAAGTAAATGGTGTAGTATGAGCAGAGTAATAGTGTCGATATTGTTGGTATCGCCTAAATATA
>CAZSHP010000160.1:0-3141 GCA_964606545.1 uncultured Sulfurovum sp.
GGTACGATAATAGAGAGAGCATCTACAACCTCTCCTGCTACTTTTATATCTAGTTTTACTAATTTCCCAACTCTAAAACCTACAGGCTCATAATCGAAACTAGCGTACCCTTTGGTAGTGCTTTTTAGCTTGTCATAAAAATCCATAACAATCTCATTCATAGGAATATCATATTCTAATAGTACTCTTGTCTCATTGATATAGTCCATCTTGACCTGAATACCTCTTCTGTCATTTAGAAGTTTGATAATATTCCCAAGATAATCAGTTGGTGTTAATATAGTAGCTTTGATATAAGGCTCATATATCTCTTTTATCTTTTGAGCTTCGGGTAAATCAAAAGGATTTTGGATTGATATTCTCTCTCCATCTGTCTTTTCTACCTCATATACAACTGTTGGTGCTGTAGCGATTAGTTCGAGGTCAAACTCTCTCTCTAACCTCTCTTTGATAACCTCCATATGCAACATGCCCAAGAAACCTGTTCTAAATCCTGAACCAAGAGCTAGTGAACTTTCAGGCTCAAAAGAGATAGAACTATCGTTTAGTTTTAGTTTATTTAGAGCATCTCTTAGGTCTTCAAATTTATCTGTCTCTATAGGGTAGATTCCTGCAAATACGAACGGTTTTGCACTCTCAAATCCATCAATCGCCTCTGCTGTTGGGTTAGAGGCATCTGTAATAGTATCTCCTACTTGCAATCCATCAACAGTTTTGAGTCCTGTTACTACTACACCAATCTCTCCAGTGTCTATTTTAGGAGTTTTGATATTGGCAATAGGGTTTGGATACATCAAATCCAAAACTTGATACTCCTCTTTGGTACTCATAATCTGAATCTTTTGACCTTTTGATATACTACCCTCATATACTCTAACTAGAGCCAATGCACCTAAATAGTTATCAAACCAACTATCATAGATTAGTGCTTTGCATGGAGCATTTTCATCTCCTGTAGGGGCAGGAATTCTATCAACAATAGCATCAATTAGTTCAGGCACACCCTCTCCTGTCTTAGCAGAGACCAAAGAGTGTTCAGTACAATCCAATCCAACAGCATCCTCAACCTCATGCAGAACTCTATATGGGTCGGCAGCAGGTAGGTCTATTTTGTTTACAACAGGTAGAAGCTCCAAATCATTATCTACAGCGATATATACATTGGCAATAGTCTGTGCTTCAACACCTTGTGCTGCATCTACAATCAACAAAGCCCCCTCACTCGAAGCCAAAGAGCGACTCACTTCATAAGAGAAGTCAACATGCCCAGGGGTATCGATGAGGTTTAGGATATATTTTTCTCCATCTCTTTCATAATTAAGCCGTACAGATTGAGCCTTGATAGTAATTCCTCGCTCTTTCTCTATATCCATTGTGTCCATGACTTGGGCTGACATCTTTCTGTCCGATACTGCGTTGCACTCTTGGATAATTCTATCTGCTAGTGTTGATTTTCCGTGGTCTATATGTGCTATAATTGAAAAGTTTCGTATATTTGATTGTGGTATTTTCATTTTTCTCCCTATTCTAATTTGTCTCGAATAGTGAATTAACACTCTCATTGTTATAGACTCTTCGGATAACCTCACCTAACATTTTGGCAGTAGATAGAACTTTTATCTTTTTTGACTCTTTTTTTATTGGGATTGTATTGGTAATAACTAGTTCATCTAAATCACCGTTTTCTATTCTTTCATAAGCAGGACCCGATAGAACAGGGTGAGTACAACATGCCATAACAGATGTAGCTCCAAGGTTTTTAAGTGCAGCGGCAGCTTTGACCATTGTTCCTGCTGTATCCACCATATCATCAATCATAATAACATCTTTGCTTTTAACATTACCGATTACATTCATAACCTCTGACTCGTTTGCTTTTTCTCGTCTTTTGTCTACTATAACCATATCCAATCCCATAGTTTTAGCAAAATATCTAGCTCTTGCTACTCCTCCAATATCAGGACTTGCTATGATTGGATTTTTTAGATTTTTAGATTTGACATAGTCATTAAATAGTACAGCACCATATAGATTATCTACAGGTATATCAAAAAAGCCCTGAATTTGAGATGCGTGTAAATCAACTGTAACTAGACGAGTAATCCCTGCTGTCTCCATTAGGTTTGCTACTAATTTAGCGGAGATAGGAACTCTAGGTTCAGCTTTTCTATCTTGTCTTGCATATCCATAATATGGTACAACAGCTGTAATTGACTTTGCAGATGAGCGTTTGAGGGCATCCACCATAATAAGTAGCTCCATAAGGTTAAAGTTAGCAGGTGCTGATGTTGGCTGAATGATGAACACATCTTTTCCTCTTACACTCTCATCTATTTTTACATTTATCTCATTATCAGAAAATTTAGTTATTTTGGCTTTTGAGAGTGGTTGGTCGAGATATTTTGATACCTCAATAGCTAGTTTTTCATTTGCTGTTCCAGAAAAAAGCATATATCCTGTCATATTTATCTACCTTGTCTTATGTAATAATTAGTCGAATTTTACCTTTATTTTTATAATAGAGTGATTTGTACGGTAATTTTGATTGATATTTTCAGATTTTTAATATATATCTCTAAAATAGGATAATTTTACTCTTAATTAAAAATTTTTAGAAAAATTTCACCAAAGATAAGCAAACTCTTACCATTTTCATTATAAAAATAGACTATAAAAATAAATAGGAGTCCTAATGACAAAAGAAAATGTCTTAGAAGCACTAAAAAATGTAACATATCCAGGATTTACAAAAGATATTGTAACCTTTGGATTTGTAAAGCATGCAGAGGTGATAGGTGATAAAGTAGTTATTGTTATAGATATTACATCATCAGCAGATGAGGTAAAAGAGCAGTTAATAAAAGATTCAACAGTTGAGCTTAAAAAGATTGGTTTTGCAAATGTTGAGGTTCATATTAATGCACCAAAAGCACCAGTACAGCAGAGTAATTCTGTAAGTGGTAAAAATATTGCTCCTCATGTCAAAAATTTTGTAATGGTAAGTTCAGGTAAAGGTGGTGTTGGAAAATCAACAACATCAGTAAATGTGGCTATTGCAATGGCAATGCAAGGCAAAAAAGTTGGATTACTTGATGCAGACATCTATGGACCAAATATTCCTCGGATGATGGGTATGAATAA
>CAZSHP010000161.1:0-3128 GCA_964606545.1 uncultured Sulfurovum sp.
GTGATGATGAGGTTATTGAGGCTGCTAATGAGCATGGAATCTCTCTCTATTTTACTACTGTTAGGCATTTTTTGCATTAAACAAACTTTTTATAATTGTGTGATACTATCTTTTGAAAAATAGAATAAGGATTTATTATGATAAAAAAGATAGTAATTGGATTAACTCTTCTTGCCTCTTCTCTCTTTGCAGAGTTGAGTCATGTCGATGTTACTCCTTCGTTTATAAAAGAGACTAAACTAAAGATTATTGATATACGAACACAAGCTGAGTGGGTAGAGACAGGTATTGTAAAAGGCTCTTATCTTATAACTTTTTTTGATGAAAAGGGGGGGTATGATATTGACGCATTTCTCGATGCACTAGACAAGGTAGTCAAAAAAGGTGAGAAGTTTGCTATCATCTGTCGTACGGGTAGTAGAACAGGTGTGGTTGCAGAGTTTTTAGGTAAAAAACTAGACTATAATGTTGTTAATCTAAGAGGTGGAATAAAAAAACTTTTTAGAGATGGCTTTAAATCGAACTCTTATACACCAGTAAAAAAATAAATTGATAAAAAATAAATTTTCTACAAAATATCCACAATTAAATGATATTATTTATTAGATATTAATATATATTAATAAGGAAAATTTAATGAAAAAACTCTTATTTGGCTTATTTCTTCTTAGTTCAACACTTTTTGCAGAGATAACTGATATTGAAGCGACACCGAAGTTTATAAAAAATACTAAGCTTAAAATTATTGACATACGAACAGAGAGTGAGTGGGTCACACATGGCGTTATAAAGGATGCTTTTTTGCTAACTTTTTTTGATAAAATTGGTTCGTATGATATTGATGCTTTTACAGAAAAACTTGATAAGATAATTAACAAAGGTGAACAGTTTGCAATTATAGACCATGCAGGTGCTAGAACAAAAATGTTATCTAATCTTTTAGGTAAAAATATGGATTATAATGTTGTTAATCTAAAGGGAGGTATGGTTCATCTGATTAAGAAGGGTTATAAGCCTTCGTTTAACTCCCTCTCTCTATCAGATAGATAGACTCTATAATGCAAATGCTTTTTGCATCTGTTTTTTTATCTCCTCAAATCTAAATTGATGTTCTGTAAAATACTCAAATGCAATAACTCCTTGGTAGAGTAGCATATCACTTCCATCTTTGGTAGGTTTGTTATGTTTTTTGGCAAATTTTAGAAATGGTGTCTCTTTACCATATATGACATCCACACAGGCTTTTGTCTCCTCTATAACACTCTCTAGTATCTCAATAGGGCAGGGTAGATTATCATCTTCTAATCCTGCTGAGGTCATATTTACAATGAGGTCATATCTATCTACACTCCTAAAAGATTTAAATGTGTATGTCTTAAATCCTTCTGTTTTATATCTCTCTAGTCGTGTTGCACTTCTGTTGAGTAGGGTTACTTCATATCCTGCATCACGCAATATTATAGATGTGGATTGTGCTGTGCCACCTGCTCCTAAAAAGAGTACTTTTTTTATATTTCTAAATTCAGATATAGCTTTTAGAAACCCTGGGGCATCTGTGTTGTAGCCATATAGTTTATCTCCTTTTTTTACTATTGTGTTGACAGCACCAACCTTTTGTGCAAACTCATCTAGCTCATCACATGCTTTAAATGCCTCCTCTTTGTGAGGTACGGTAATATTAGCTCCTGATATATCTAGGTCAAAAAACCTATCTCTTAGTTTTGTGCCATCTTCTAGTTTCTCTCTAGTATAACATCCATTATAGTTTAGATTTTGAAAAGATAGATTGTGCATAAGTGGCGATTTTGAGTGAGAAACAGGATTTCCAAAGATAGTAAAAAGTTTTTTCATAAAAATTTCCTAAGCTATTTTTTATCAGCATTATATCAAAAAACTATCTATAAAGTTTTGTCTATATAAGTTTAGGATATAATTTCATCCAAATTTCTCTTTTAAAAGTGAGTGTAGAACATGGTAGACTTCAGTATGCTAGATATGATTATAGTAGGGTTTGTATTTTTTCTTGGTCTAAAAGGAATTGTTAATGGGTTTATAAAGGAACTTTTTAATCTTATAGGACTAATAGGTGGGGTATATTTTGCAGCAAGAATGAATGTGGTAGCTGGTGAATTTATTAGTAATAATATTTTTCCTATCAAAGATGAGCCATTTTTGAAACTTGCAGGATTTATTGCTCTATTTTTGGTTATATGGATAGCTTCTAATATTGTCTCCTCTATTTTTGAAAAAACTCTACCCGAAGATGTCTCACTTTTTAGTAGAATTCTTGGCTATTTTTTGACCATAGTACGGTATCTTGCTATATTTGCAATTATCTTGACTAGTATACAAAATGTAGATTTGATTGCAGAGAAACTTGCTAAACATACAAGAGATAGTCAGGTTGTGCCTCGCCTCAATGAGATAGGAGTTACTCTTCTAAATATGGAGGCTAGAGGTGCAAATCATGCAACAAAAGATATGAATATTACTAAAGGCAAGATAGATTTAGACTCATTTGATATAGATAGAAATGAAACTATAGAGTAAAGGAGAGGATATGTCAAAAAAGGTCATAACATATGAAGAGGTTCTTGAAAATTTCAAGAAACTATTGAAATCAAATACTCTAAAGTATACAAAGCAGAGAGAGCTTATATTGGAGATTATCTATGATAATGATGGACACTTTACCCCAGAGGATATATATAATCTGATAAAGGATAGCTATCCCGATGTAAAGTTGGGAATTGCTACTGTATATAGGACTCTTACTCTGCTCGAAGGTGCAAATATCGTAAGCTCTATCTCATTTGGAGCGCAGGGTAAAAAGTATGAGTTTGGACTAAAAGACCACCATGACCACTTAGTATGCTTAGAGTGTGGCTCTATAGAGGAGTTTATTGATGAGACTATTGAGAGACAGCAAGAGAAGATAGCTCAAAAATTTAACTTTAAGATGACTAATCATATTATGAAGATTACGGGTACTTGCTCTGCCTGTCAAGCCAAAGAGTAAGTTCCCTCCCCAAAAAAACGGTAATCACAAAGAGAACAACAATATAGTTATGTAAAAAATATAGGAGATAAATTGATATTTAATAATCAATATATTCAAGAGAGAATAA
>CAZSHP010000162.1:0-3053 GCA_964606545.1 uncultured Sulfurovum sp.
GCAAAACTAAAAAAGTTTTTGACTCTTTGAGAGGGTAGGATATTTGATTTTTTGGGTTTGGGTACTTGTTTGATAGTGAGGTTTTTAAATATACGACTATCTATCCAACTCCCTTTTTTGCCCATTAAAACATTGGAGAGATAAGAAAAAGAGTAACTGTCAAAGGTAAGTAGAGGAATATTTGTAACTTTTTGATTTGGTTTTATCCCTATAAAATCAAACTCTGCCTTTAGGTTTCTATTTTTGGGCAAAAATCTAGTAGGCTTCATAAATAGGCTGATTCCCTGTCGCAAGGGTGTTTTTTTCCACATCCGTTTGGGCAACATAGAGACAATAGCCACAAATGAACCCTTTGACCAACTATCAAGCACCTCAAACATTCGGTTACTCTTCCATGAATTTCCTGTAATATCTGAAAAAATAAGGGTTAAGCTTTTATCTTCTCTAAAGGTAGCAGAGTTTATATTTATGGAATGAGAGTTTAAAATAGTAATAGATGGCTCTTTTTTACTGCTATTAAGTTCAAAGATACGGATTTTTTTAAAGGTTTTGGAAAATTTCATACTTTTGATAAAGTGTTGTGTATAGCTTTCCCACAGAAATATTGACTCACTTCTATCTATAATAATATGTAGAGTAAAATAGCTCCCTTTTGATTTAACCTCACTAAAAATAGGGTGAAAATAGCCTGTAGTTGCAATATAATCGGCTGTTTTAATCTCATCAATAGATTTTTTGCTTATCTGTTTCTGTTTGACCCTTAGAGAGTTAAACTGTTTTTCTATATTGGGAAACTTCTCTTTTTTGTGGATATGTGTTGAGTAGGTTGAACCCTCTTGCTCTTTGTCAAAACCATAGTTTGTTTTTTGTTTTTGAGGAGTAGGAGTATGATTTATTGTTTCACTCTCTTCTATTGGTGGCAAATCTTTAATAGGCTCTTTTATCTCTTGGCTCTTTCTGTTAGGAGTTGGTTTTGGCTCTTCTATTTTGGAACTCTCGCCAACCATAAATTGAGAAAGCCACAATATTTCAGCTATCTGTGTAGCATCTATATCCTCTTGATAGGCGATAAGCTCCTCTATATATTTCATGATTTAGCTCTCTAATGCTTTGGTAACAATATTTTCAAAATCGGCTCTAAATGTTTTATAATCCATATTGGTTTTTAGGATTAAATGGACAGCATTTAAAAGTTGGTCATTGGAACGCAAACCTTTCTCTTTTAAATCTACAAACCTCTCTACAATCTTCTCAATTTGGTTATCCTCTCTCTGTTCGCCAAAGTGGGCTTTGACCATATTTGATAACTGCTCTATCTTTTCCTCTCGATTATCGGATAGTTTTATCTCAATAGATATACATCTTCGCAAAAATGCAGGTGGGAAATCTCTCTCATTATTGCTTGTCATTACAATAATAGGAAACTTTTTACACTCAACTTTGCCATTTGGTATTTGGTGGGTATTGCCTAACTCATCCTCTATTTTAGGCTCTGCTCCCTCGTCAAATCTCATCCGTTTTAGCTCATCTATCTCAAACTCTTGCTCTTCAAAGATATGTAGTAAATCATTTGGCAAATCAATATCACTCTTATCCAACTCGTCAATCAAAACCACCACCGTCTCATCTGATACAAAAGCAGTGCCTAAAGATTTTAATTTGATATAGTTCTCTATATCGGTGGAGACATTGGTATATTTGGTGTCTCTCATCTCAAAATAGAGCTTTTTTATCTGTATATCATGAAGCCTAGAGAGTGCATCATAACTATAGAGAGCATCTTGCAAAACGCTTTTGCTTGTTATCTGCCAATGCAACAGTTTAATACCCAAAGATTTAGCTATGGACTTAGCCAAAGAGGATTTACCAATCCCTGCTTCACCTGTTACCAAGAGTGGGCGACGCAGATAGATAGCCGTGTTTACTGCATCTATAATCTCATCATTTAGAGGAACAAAAACCTCTGCATTGTGGTCTTTGTGGTTTTTCTTGTCTCTCCATTTTGGGATAATATTCTCTATGGCTGAGAGTTTTTTAGCCCCTTTGTAGATTCTCCATTGCTCTTTATTATATGTATTCATCCTCTGCTCCTTCAATTTTTAAAAAATCCAAATCATTATAATCATCATAGATAAAATGTGTCATTGCATTTCGTCTCATAAATTTTAAAATAGTATCTTTCATATCTTTTACTTGCTTATTTATAAAGTTAAGATTATTTATAATATTGCACTTCCGACTAAAAGAGTAAAAAGCAAACGGCACACCATAATCATAAATATCTCGAATATTACCACTCAAACAGCTATTAGAGAGCAAACAGACATGTTTGTCGCTATCAAGCTCTTGAAACTCGTCAATATAACCATCTTCATCTAAAATATAAATAAAATCATTATCCAACCTATCAGTTTTGTGGTCAATATAAAATTGTGAGTTTCTTTGCCAATACCGAATAGCATCTATCTCTAATTGAGCATAATTATCAATACGAAGAGAGAGCCTCCTTATCATCTTGATTTTCTTGTTTTTGCATCGAAAAGTTATATGAAATAGCTCATTTGGCAAAATCAGTTGCAACTCAATATTGGTAGCAGTTCGTCTATCTTTTAAACTCTGATATATAATATCCGAAATAATATCAATCTCTACACTCTCATAAGGATTTAAAGGCTCAAAACTCCCCGAACTAAACCTCAAATATCCACCAATATCATACAATTTCGAGTTCCCAATCAAATCTATCCTCAAAATTATTCCATTTATCTCTTTGGTATTCTCTGCTTTTTCTTTTAAAATCTCACAATCTACTCTATTCTCTTTAAAAAAATCATAACTCTTCCCCAACTCTTTTAATAAACAGTATAAACACCCCTCTTCTCGTCTCAAAATATCAATCAGCCCATTAAAACTATCTGCCTTTCTAAAATTCTCAAAATTTAAACCTTGTGAAGAGTAGTAGGTAAAAATAGCTTTTTTGAGTTTAGATATATCTTGGCTAAATATTCTCTCTAAATCTCTTTTGATGACCAAAAAATCATCACTATTGCCGA
>CAZSHP010000163.1:0-3046 GCA_964606545.1 uncultured Sulfurovum sp.
CATCAAAAGCTACAGGTTATCCTATTGCCAAAGTAGCTACTCTTTTGGCTGTTGGATTTACTCTTGATGAGATTACCAATGATATTACAGGTACACCTGCTTCATTTGAGCCAGTGATTGACTATATTGTTACCAAGATTCCTAGATTTACATTTGAAAAATTTCCACAAGCAGACTCTACACTAACCACAGCTATGAAGTCTGTTGGTGAGGTTATGAGTATGGGGCGAACATTCAAAGAGTCTTTTCAAAAAGCATTGGTTTCACTAGAGACGGGGCTTACAGGGTTTGAGCCTATTAGATGTGATGGAGAGGAGCTAGTTAGAGAGATTCGCCGTCCTAATAAAGATAGAATTTTGTATGTATATGAGGCTCTAAGAAGAGGTATGAGTGTGGATTCTATCTTTGATATATGTAAGATAGATAGATGGTATCTATATCAGTTTGAGGAGTTAGTAGAGCAGGAGAAGGCTATGGATGTAGCTCTATTAAAAGATTCAGCACGACTTAGAAAAGTAAAATCGGATGGTTTTTCAGACGCTATGATAGCTTCTATTATAAATAAAAATGATGGAATGAATTTTACAGAAAATGACATATATAACGCTAGAGAAAAAGCTGGTGTATTATTAGAATATAATGAGGTAGACACCTGTTCAGCAGAGTTTGAAGCTTTGACTCCGTATCTCTACTCTACGACTAATATTACAAAACTTCCAAAATCAGAGGTAGAGGAGTCTATAGATAAAAAAGTCCTAGTTATAGGTGGTGGTCCAAATAGAATTGGTCAAGGGATTGAGTTTGATTACTGTTGTGTTCACGCTTCATTTGCTCTTGCTGATATGGGTGTAAAGTCTATTATGTATAACTGTAACCCAGAGACAGTCTCAACCGATTATGATACCTCTGATATACTCTATTTTGAGCCGATTGATTTTGAACATGTACGAAATGTAATAGAGGTAGAAAAACCTGATGGTGTTATTGTTCACTTTGGGGGGCAGACTCCTCTAAAATTGGCAAAGGGTTTAACAGCTATTGGGGCAAATATCTCTGGAACTACTGCAAAAGTAATTGATTTGGCAGAGGATAGAGAACTATTTTCTGATTTTATTAAAAAGTTGGGTCTAAAACAGCCAAATAATGGAACAGCCTTTGCAAAAGATGAGGCTATGAGTATCGCTAATCGTATCGGTTATCCTGTGCTTGTTCGTCCAAGCTTCGTACTTGGTGGTAGAGGGATGAAAACAGTCTATTCTGATAGTGAGTTAAAACAGTATATGGATGAGGCTGTATCTGTCTCAAATGATGCCCCAGTTCTAATTGATAAGTTCCTAAATAATGCTATAGAGCTTGATGTAGATGCTATATCTGATGGCAAAGATGTATATATCGGTTCAGTCATGCAACATATCGAAGAGGCAGGGATTCACTCTGGTGATTCAGCATGTTCACTTCCTACATTTTCTATATCAGATAGATTGGTAGAGGAGATAAAAGAGCAGACAGCATCTATTGCTTTGGGGCTTGGTGTTGTGGGGCTTTTGAATATTCAATACGCTATTTTTGAGGATGAGGTATATCTAATAGAGGTAAACCCACGAGCATCAAGAACTGTTCCTTTTGTTAGTAAGGCTACAGGCGTACCACTAGCCAAAGTAGCTACTAGAGTGATGATTCAAGGGGATTTGAGAGAGTCTTTGAAATTTTATGATACATTTAATGTTGTTAATTTTGATAAAAAAATCATGGAGCCAGTACTTAAAAACCATGTAGCTATCAAAGAGGCAGTATTTCCATTCAATAAATTACCTGGGTCTGACCTCCTCCTCGGGCCAGAGATGAAGAGTACGGGTGAGGTTATGGGCATCAGTGATAACTTTGGTATGAGCTTTGCAAAAAGCCAATTCGCAGCCAAAAACAATATCCCACTAGAGGGCAAAGTATTTATCTCATTAGCAGATAGTGATAAACCTTTCGTTGGTGAGATTGGAAAATCATTTAGTGATTTGGGCTTTGAGATAGTAGCTACGAGTGGAACACACAAGGCTCTCCAAAAAGCAGGAGTTGACTCATCTAAGGTATTAAAAATCTCTGAAGGTCGTCCAAATATAGATGATATGATTAAAAATGAAGAGATTGCTCTAGCTGTCAATACAAGCGAAGACCAAGGAGCAAAAGAGGATGGTAGAACCATTCGGCAATCTGTTTTGGGGGCTAATGTTGCTTATTTTACTACTGTAGCAGCGGCTAACGCTGCGGCTTTGGCTATCAAAGAGCTACAGGCTTATGGTGGGGAGTTAGAGCCAAAAGCCTTGCAGGATTATTTGAAGTGATATTTCCCTCTCCTTCCAACCGTAGGGTTGGCTTTAGCCAACCATTTTTGATAAATTAATTATAATTTGGTTGGCTAAAGCCAACCCTACGGTTTTTATGGGGAAAACTATGTTTTATTATGACAAACTCTCTCTTTTTAACCCAAACTGACACCACTATAGGTTTTATATCTCAAAACTCCTCCAAGATAGACAAAGCCAAAAGACGACTCCCCAATAAACATTATATACGAGCAGTAAACTCTCTAAAGACTCTACAGAAATTTAGCAGAGTTCCAAATAGATACAAAAATAGAGTTAGGCGTTCAAAACGAACAACATTTATAATGCCTAATGGTATCTCATTTCGTGTAATCAAAGATTGTGAGCATAATTTACTACTAGATAGAGTAGGGTGGGTGTATAGCTCATCTGCTAATCTATCAGGAGCAGAGTATGATGAGGTCTATGCTAGAGAGGCTACGGAGGTTGTTGTGGCTTCTCCTTTGGAGAGTAGGGGTGAGGCTTCTCGGATTTATCGTTTGGGAGTGGGGGGTATTGGGTCTGTTAGGTAGCTGATAATTTTTATTTTATCGTAACATTATAGCTCTCTTGTCGAGACTCAAATATCAATGATAGACATTGGTTTGTAGACAGGGAGGAGTGAAAATTATGTTATAATCCTCACAAAAAAAGGATAAAAAATGTCAAGAAAATTAGTAAGCTTCGAT
>CAZSHP010000164.1:0-3031 GCA_964606545.1 uncultured Sulfurovum sp.
AAATCTATATCACTATCTTTGGTTTGAGTATTGTTAGCATAACTTCCAAAGAGACTTATTTTATTGACAGAAAAGTTCTTTTGAATATTTTTTATATTTTTCTATTTCAAGTCTATCATCTTTTGACTTAAAAAAATCTCTTATTAGCTTTGCAATCAAAATATCTATCTAAATTAAATTCAACTCATTAACCAAATATTTTCCAGTATAAGAACCTGTCTGTTTATAATTTTCTGCTAACTCTTGGGGTGTACCTATAGCAATAATCTCACCACCTTTGTCTCCACCCTCTGGTCCCATATCTATAATATAATCAGCATTTTTAACCATATCAAGATTGTGTTCAATCACTATTACAGAGTTACCCAAATCAACCAAATGATGAAGTACTCCTGTGAGTCTATCTACATCTGCAAAGTGTAATCCTGTTGTTGGTTCATCTAATATATATAGAGTTTTGCCTGTGTCTTTTCTACTTAATTCTTTGCTTAGTTTTATTCTCTGTGCTTCACCACCACTAAGTGTTGTAGCATTTTGTCCTAATGTTATATAGTCAAGTCCTACATCCATTAGGGTTTTGAGCTTTATAGCAATAGCAGGAACTGCTTTGAAAAACTCCATAGCCTCTGTCACTGACATAGCTAATACATCAGCTATAGATTTGCCTCTATATAGTACCTCTAGTGTTTGAGCATTATATCTAGTCCCATTACACCCATCACATGTCACCAATACATCAGGCAAAAAGTGCATCTCTATTTTGATTTGTCCATCTCCATTACACTTTTCACACCGTCCACCTTTGACATTAAAAGAAAATCGTCCTATCTTATAACCTCTAAGTTGTGCCTCTTTGGTTTGGGCGAATAGTTTTCGTATCTCATCCATTACTCCTGTGTAGGTAGCAGGATTACTTCTAGGAGTTCTACCTATTGGACTTTGGTCTAGCGATATTACTTTGTCTAGTTGTTCCAATCCAATTATCTCTACACCATCTACTCTATTTACCTTTTTGGCACGATTTAGTATCTCTTTGGCTACAGGTAGTAGAGTTTGTAAAATAAGTGAACTCTTGCCACTACCACTCACTCCTGTAATACATACGAAATTTCTAAGTGGAATTTTGGCTGTTAGATTTTTGATATTATTTAGATTGACATTTTTTATCTCTAGCCACTCTTGTTGGTCTCGATTGTGAGGGTATGATATATCTTTGTCTCCAAATAGATATTTGGCTGTTAGTGTTTTGGCTTTTTTCATTTTGGTTCCACTTCCTGCAAAAACAACCTCTCCACCATATTTACCAGCACCAGGACCTATATCTATAACAAAATCAGCAGATAGTATAGTCTCTTTGTCGTGTTCTACTACTATTACAGAGTTACCCTTTTCTTGGAGTGAACGAAGAGTACGGATAAGCTTCATTGTATCTCTCTCATGTAATCCAATGCTTGGTTCATCTAGTACATACATAACTCCTGTTAGCCCTGAACCAATCTGTGATGCTATACGAATTCTCTGTGCTTCTCCTCCTGATATGGTTCTAGCATCTCTACTTAGAGTCAGATAAGTAAGCCCCACATCATAGAGAAAAAATAGTCTCTCTTTTATCTCTTTGAGTATAGATTTAGCTATTAGTTTTTGTTGATTGCTCAAATGAGAAAAGTTTGTCTCATCTTTAAAATAGATATAACTCTGTTCTATAGGCATATCTATAATATCAGCTATATTTTTATCTTCTATTTTAACAGCTAGAGACCTTGGTCGCAGACGATGTCCATTACATCTATCACACACCTTTTCTGTCATATAATCACTCATATCTTTTTCATCAGAAAACATATCATGAGCAATTCTCACTACACCTACCCACTCTCTTTTGAGCTTATGTCGTTTCCATGTAAACTCAACAGGCAATCCACCACCATAGAGTATCGCCTTTTTTTGATGCTCCAATAGAGTCTCATATGGAACATCCAATGGAATATCATTTTGTTCACAAAAAGCATTGAGAAATTTGGTATAGTAGCTTTTATTAAATCCATACATTATCCGTACTGCACCCTTTTGGATACTCAACGCTGTATCAATAACCTTTTTTAGGTCAATCACATATCTTATTCCCAATCCATCACAACTAGGACAAGCCCCTTTAGGAGAGTTAAAAGAGAAACTAACAGGCTCTAATGGTTCAAAACTAAGTTTACAATCAAAACAAGCAAGATGTTCAGAGTAATGAATATGCCCTCTATCCAATCCAAGTTCTTTATAATTGAGTACCTCTATTTCAACTTCACCATAAGACTCTTTGAGTGCTTTTTCTACATCTTGGGCTATTCTCTCTTTGCTCTGTTCTTTGACTACTACTCTATCTATTACCACTTTGATAGTGTGTTTTTTGGTTTTGGATAACTCTATCTCTTCATCCAATCTTACCATTACCCCATCTATCATAGCTCTTATAAAACCTTTGTGTCTCAAAGAGTCCAACATATCAGCAAATGTACCTTTTTTCTCTTTGACCAATGGAGACATTATCACAAGCTTTGCTCCATTTGGAAGTCTAAAAACCTCCTCTATAATATCACTAGCACTCATAGATGAGATAGGTTTACCACACTTATGACAGTGCTGTTTGCCAACTCTAGCAAAAAGCAATCTAAGATAGTCATATATCTCTGTAATAGTTCCAACAGTAGAGCGAGGATTTTTAGAAGTGGTCTTTTGGTCAATAGCAATAGCAGGAGTGAGACCCTCAATTTTATCTACGACAGGTTTACCAACTCTACCCAAAAATTGCCTTGCATATGAAGATAGAGACTCTATATATCGTCTCTGTCCCTCTGCATATAGAGTCGAAAAAGCCAAAGTGGATTTACCACTACCACTAATCCCTGTAATAACAACCAACTGATTTTTGGGAATAGCTATATTTATATTTTTTAGATTATTTTCTCTCGCTCCAAAGACCTCTATTTTACCTCTTTTCATTATCTATCCTAAAAATATTTTTTTGATTAAAATTAGTAGT
>CAZSHP010000165.1:0-3024 GCA_964606545.1 uncultured Sulfurovum sp.
TACTTCGAAGTACTAGAGTTAGAGGAAAATTTAACATAATTATTGTAAAAAAGTTGCTGATAAATAAATTAAAACACCATAAAGTCATATATATTTGATTTTTAAGTTTTTTTAAAGAAATTTTCGTTTTTACTTCTTTTTATTAGACTTCTCTGCTATAATTATTATGTGAGAGTCGTAGCTTACTCCCCCTATTTTCCCTAATACGACTCTCTCGCTGATAACTTTTGGTACTTCTATATTTTTCCCCTTTTTTAGTTATAGATTTATCGGAAGTTGTCACATAAGGAGTAACAAATCAAAAAGATAGAAAATGAATCACTACTATATATAGTAACTTGGCTAAAAGATAAACTCAAAACAGAAAATAGAATCACTATTGAAGTCTTGAATCCTAATATATCCTCAAGCCTATTTTCAGGCGAAACTATCAAAATAAAAAATAAAACATATCTATATAGAGGTCTAAAAGCTTGGATTAACTTAGCAGAACTTCTACACTGTAGAGTATTAATCCCTACAGAGGTCTCAAAAGAGACTATACTACTAACATTTGAAAAACTAAATCAAACAGACTCTTTTCATAAAGTGGCAGTTCAAAATAGAGAAGAGAAGTATGGAGTAGAGTCAAAATTTTTCTCTATCAATAAAAATGAAGAGCCTACTTTTCTATTGGCATATCACAAAGCTTTGGAGTCTGTAAAGATAGAGAGTCGTAAAAATATCTTAAATCTTGGTATTAATAAGGGTGATGAGTTTGAACTTATAAGAGAGATGGTAGATAGGGATGTATTTGAAAGTATGAATCTAATAGGTATTGACCACTCCAAATCTGCATTGGAGTTTGCACACTCTCGTTTTCCTAATAAACTCTTCTATAAACAGGATATAAACAGACTTAATGAGTTAAAATTAGATAAATCAAACCTTATTATAACCATAGGTACACTACAGAGTCCAACTATAAACTACAAACCATTTTTGATGTCTCTTGTACAAAACTATTTAACAGATGATGGAGCGTTGATTTTAGGTTTTCCTAACAGTAGATGGATAGACCATGAGCTTATATATGGAGCGATTCCACCAAACTATCCCTACTCCGAAATCTCTCTAGTTTTTAATGATGTTATTTTTGCAAAGAAGTATCTGCAACAGAAAAAATTTAGAGTTACAATTACAGGGAGGGAGTATATATTTTTAACAGCTACCAAGTTCCAAAAGAGATAGAGAATAGCTCTATCTACTAATAAGTATATTTAGTTAGAGTAATACTTACTTTTGGTAAATTAGTCTTTTTCCCAAATAGTACTTCAACTATATCCAATATTAAATCAATCATTTAACTATCCTTCTTTATTTATTTATTAAATAATATTAAAAAAAAGCTGATAAATCGTGAAATTTTTTAATATTTAATCTTCCATTTTCAAAAAGTTAAATAATCTAAACCCAAACAATCTATTATGCTAGATAACTAGTGTTTGCTAGAGCCATACAGTCTATCTCTACAAGTACATTTTTAGGTAAAGTTTTTACAGCAACTGTACTTCTAACAGGTTTATGAGTACCAAAATAGTGAGCATAGACCTCATTCATCTTTAGAAAATCATCCATATCTGCTAAATATACAGTAGTCTTAACTACATCATTAAAGTGTGCATTGGATGCCTCTAGTACATAAAATAGATTTTTTAGTACCTGATGAGTCTGATTTACTATATCGTCTGCAACGATGTTGCCATTCTCATCCATAGCAATCTGTCCAGATGTGTATATCATTCCATTAGCTACTACAGCTTGTGAATATGGTCCTATAGCTTCAGGTGCTTTTGGTGTAGAGATAAATTTCATTTTTTTCCTTTCTATTTGTCTTCGTAAAATATATAGCTTGTTGAGTAATCTGAAAACTCAAAATATACCTTTTTTTCACCATCATCTTTTTTACCATTCAAGTTTTTATCATTATACCCATAACCATATCGATAAGGTCTTGTTACACCAGTATCTGTTCCCTCTGCTGTTGAGATTTTATCAATCTTGATAAATCTTTTAACCAATTTATCACCAGCATAAATTTCCAAAATACCATCAGTACCTGTCCAGTTTTGAATAGAACGGCTTAGTTTATTCTGAGTCTCTTGTGTACAGCCACCTAATAGTAATATAAAGGTGATTAAAATCGCTAGTTTTAGTTTCATACTATAATCCTTATTTTTATAAATGCAGTATTTTAACACAAAAATATTAAGAAGGCATAGAAAACTTCTGCGTTATCAACTCCCCATCACTATTAAAATAGAGATAATATAACTTATCCTTAACCACAGACAAACCTGCAAGATAACGAAGTGCTAAATTTGCCTGAAGTGAAGCGATGTGCATTACAATAGGTGCTATTATCCCTTTGGGTTTATGGTTTGATATATTAAAGACTTGAAATGAAGCCTTGTAAAAAAAACAGACCTGTCCATGAAACTCCTCAACAGAGGCGTATATCCAAGAAGTATTTACGCTTTTCGCATATCTATCAATATCTTCACGACTCTGTAGATTATCAGTAGCATCTAATATAAGGTCATAGGAGTTGTTATTTAGCGTTTTAAAGCTCTCAAAATCCATATCATAAGCTTTTGCCTTAACAAAGGGATTTTTTGCTTTTATCATCTCTACAGCAACCTCTGCTTTTGGACGGTTTTCATCTTTTAGAGTAAAAGCAACCTGTCTATGAATATTGTGTAGACCTACCGTATCAAAATCAACTATATCTATATGACCAATACCCGATGTCCCTAGAGCCAAAGCAAGACTACACCCTAGTCCACCAGAGCCAATAATCACTATCTTTTTACTCTCTAATGAGGATTGGGTCTCTATACCCCATAGCTGAATCTGTCTATTAAAGTAATCTTCTGTTTTTATCATTTGGAAGTGTAGCTAAAAATATTAAAATTTGATTTAAAAAGGAGTGGCGCGGTGGACGAGACTCGAACTCGCGACCCCCTGCGTGACAGGCAGGTATTC
>CAZSHP010000166.1:0-2999 GCA_964606545.1 uncultured Sulfurovum sp.
TATTGTGAAAAGAGAAGATGGGGAATGCCTCTATGTCCATCAGGAAAAGGTCATCAAGGGGTTGATATAAGAGGGGCAACTTGTGAAAAAAGAAAGTACTATGCTGTTGCAGTGGAGAGTGGTCAGATTATAAAAATAGGTAGCTACTCGGTCTATCTTAGAGGAGAATCTGGTAAAACATTTCGTTATCTTCATCTTGACTCCAAAAGTCTACAAGTGCGAAGAGGACAGAGGGTAAAACGGGGTCAAAGAATAGGTTTGGTTTCAAACAATATGGGTGATACACCAACATCTATTCATCTTCATTTTGATGTAAAACAGACTATTGTTGTTGATGGATACTCTCAAAGAGTCTATATACCTATCTACTCTTCATTGGTTGATGCTTATAAAAGATTGCTTAGAGGAAAACCGTAATATGTGGTTGGCAAAAGCCAACCATATGATTTTAATATCTATTAGAAGTTATATTTAAGTCCTAAAGATACAGCATCTCCACGAGTG
This sequence comes from uncultured Sulfurovum sp., assembly GCA_964606545.1. GTDB lineage: Bacteria > Campylobacterota > Campylobacteria > Campylobacterales > Sulfurovaceae > UBA1140. The sequence goes on from CAZSHP010000166.1 coordinate 505, forward strand.
CTATCTATATCTGCTCCTTCATACTCTGCAGTAACTGAGGCGTTATCAGTCATTTTGTATTCAACTCCTGCACCATAAGATACACCTGACTCATCATTATCTATATTTAAGTCATCTACTTCTGTATTTTCTGTTACATATCCAACTTTACCAAAAACACCCAAATTATCTGTTGCTTGAACAGTATAAACTAGACTTGCACCAAGTGTTGTATAAGTTGCTTCTTCTCCACTATCAAGGTCATTTTGAGCATAATCTCCACCAACTTCTACAGCTAGAGCATCAGTAATTTTATAACCTACATTAAGACCTCCACCATATCCTGTATCTGCATCATCACCTAAGATAGAAAGTCCTTTGGCTACAATATAAAAATTACTATTGCTCTTTTTTTCTTCAACTTTTTTAACCTCTTTGACAATTTTTTTAGGTGCTTCAACTTCAACTTTAACTGGAGCTTTAACTTCTACTGGTGCTACTTCATTTTCTATTGAAACAACTCCTCCAATATCACCACCTGCTTGTAATCCTGTTGCTAAACTTGCAATTAATAGACTCGCTATAACTTCTTTTCTCATTTATTTCTCCTTAAATTAAAATATAGAACATATATATGATAAATAATTTTTTCTTTAGATTTACTTCAAAAATGTTATTTTAGTTAAAAAAATCTATTTTTTTACTTTTTTTCCAAAAAAAACTTAAAAATGAGTTAAACCATGTTTTTAAATAATATTAAATATTTTATATATTAAGCTTATACAATAACTTAAATTAAAAATAAGTTATACTAATTTCTCTTCTAAATAGACTCCCATTTTTTTCGCCTCTGAGATAATCATTTCAGAGACTTTCATCTTGGATTCGATAACTACATCTGACAATTTTGATTTTATTATTAGTTCTAGTGGATGTTTTCCTTGGTGTTTTTGTGCCAAACAGAACAGCTCCTCTATCACGGTTGATTCAGGCATAAGATTAATAGCCAAAGAGAGTGTAGGCAAAATCTCTTCAGGAATATATTTTTTCTCTTTTTTTATTTTTACCTTCTCTCTTTTTGCATCTTTAAGTGACTCTATTTTCAAGATACTCATTCTAGTAAAATCACCATCTTTTGTTATTCTTACTTTAAAAGCGATAGGTTTATCTAAATCAAAATCATACTCTAACTCTTTTAGACGATTCTCAAAAAGCATTAACTCAATATTTCCATGCAAATCCATAATATTAGCAATTCCAAACTTATTACCTTTTTTAGAGATTCGAGTAGTAATCTCCTCTATCTTTCCAATAAGCAGAGCCTGTGAGCCATCAGCCAAATCCTCTATCTCTGAACTAAGAGTATAATCTATCTCATCAAGTTGCTCACGATACTTATCGAGTGGATGACCTGAAACATAAAATCCCAAAGACTCCTTTTCCATATCCAAAATCTCTAATAAATCATACTCCTCCATATCTCGTATAGTAATCTTAACAGAGGTCATCTCCTCTGTATCACCAAAAAGAGACCCCAAAGCCATCTTTCTAGCCTCTCCTGCTCTCTTTGTAGTCTCTACAATCTCTTCTATTTGAGAGAGTAGTGCTTTTCGTGAGTGACCAAAATCATCAAAAGCACCCGATTTGATAAGCGACTCTATAACCCTCTTGTTTACTTTTGAACCATCTATTCGTGATAGAAAATCACTCATATCTATAAAATCTCCACCCTCTTGTCGAGATTTTATAATAGAGTTAATTGCTATATCTCCAGCCCCTTTAATTGCACCCATTCCAAAAAAGACAACTTTGTTACTCTCTATCTCATCAGCCTGAAATACAAGCAAAGAACGGTTGATATTGGGAGGGCGAAGTTCAATATTTAGACTTTTTAACTCATCTACATATTTTACAACCTTATCAGTATTATTTTTTTCCAAAGTTAAAATAGCAGCCATAAATTCCGTAGGGTAATAATATTTTAAAAAAGAAGTATAAAAGGTAATCATAGCATAGGCTGCCGAGTGAGATTTATTGAACCCATACCCTGCAAATTTTACAATTAAATCAAATAACTCTTCTGATTTTGTTCTATCAAACCCCTTTTTCTCTGCTCCATCAGCAAATTCTCCTTTGAGCCTATCCATCTCCTCTTTAATCTTTTTACCCATAGCCCTACGAACTAAATCAGCTCCACCAAGACTAAACCCACCAATGGTTTGCACTATTTGCATAACCTGTTCTTGGTAGACAATAACCCCATAGGTAGGTTTTAGAATTGGTTCAAGTTCAGGAAACATATAAGTAGTCTTTGCTCTACCATGTTTTCGCTCTACAAAATCATCAAGCATCCCAGACTCCATGGGACCGGGGCGATAGAGTGCTATCATAGCAATCAAATCTTCAAAACCTGTAGGCTGTAATTTTTTTGCCAAATCTTGCATACCTACTGATTCTATTTGAAATAGCCCAAGAGTATCACCTGTTGAGATATACTTATAGACTCCTTTGTCATT
>CAZSHP010000167.1:0-2995 GCA_964606545.1 uncultured Sulfurovum sp.
AATCCACTTCTACCTGCATTTTTGCAGATAGATATTTTATCAGAAATTCTTTCAAAAAGATTGATAGAGATAGAAAGAGCTAAATTTAAGCTTCCTATCTTGCCAAATGATATAGTTATATATGAGATAGTCAAGAGGATTGATAATCGCTATAGAGTTAAAATAACAAAAAATAAAAAAACAACAAGTGAAATAAAATTGGTTTACGCATAGGGGGATAGTAAATGAAGAGAATTTTGGTTTTATATTATTCACAAACAGGTCAGTTAAAATCGGTGGTAGATTCGTTTACAACGCCGTTAAAAAATAGTAGAGAGATAGAGGTAGTATATCAAAATATAAAACCTAAAAAACCATACTCTTTCCCATGGGGGGTTATAGAGTTTTTTGATGCTTTTCCTGAGTCTGTATATATGGATGGGTGTGAGATAGAAGAGTTAGATATAGACCCAAATGATGAGTTTGATTTGATAATCTTGTCTTATACTGTTTGGTTTTTATCTCCCTCTATTCCTATATCTGGATTTTTGAACTCAAAATACTCTCAACTATTAAGAGATAGACCCGTTATTACATTAATAGCATGTAGAAATATGTGGATTATGGCTCAAGAGAAGGTCAAAAAAAGACTAGAGGAGCTAGGTGCTACACTTATAGACAATGTGGTGTTGATTGATAGAGGAGGTAGTTTAGCTACTTTTATAACTACTCCTAGATGGATGCTAACAGGGAAAAAAAATAGATTATGGAGATTACCAAAAGCAGGAGTTTCTCCTAGAGAGATAGATAGAACTTCTCGTTTTGGGTTAGCTATTAGAGATGCTTTGTGTGAGGATTTGGAGAAGTTAAAGAAACCTCTACTTCGAGAATTAGGAGCTGTAAAGGTTGATGAGAGGCTAATAGCTAGTGAAAAGATAGCTCATAGAAGCTTTATGATTTGGGGTGGATTAATTAAAAAATTTGGTAAAAGAGGAGATGTAAAAAGAGTTCCTATTCTTCTTTTTTATGTACTTTTTTTATTAACTTTGATTTTGACTGTTGTGCCTATTACTATGTTAGTAAAACCTACTATTAGAAAATTAAATAGAGAAAAAGTAGAGAGGGAAAAGCTATTTTTTGAAGAGCCTTCTGGTTCTAGCTTTGAAAAAAAAGGAGTAGTCAATGAGTATACTAAATGTAAAAAAGCTAACTTTGACCGTAGGAGATAAGAGGCTTTTAAAATCAATAAGTTTCAAAATAAAACAGGGCGAAATTTTTGCTCTAGTGGGTGAGTCAGGAAGTGGAAAATCTCTAACCTCTTTGGCTATTATGAGACTACTACCTCAAGCTATCTCTATAAGTTCAGGAGATATAGAACTAAATGGAAAATCTATATTTTCTATTTCCGAATTTGAGATGCAAAAAATTAGGGGTAAATCAATTGCTATGATATTCCAAGAGCCTATGACAGCTCTAAATCCTGTTATGACTATTGGTGAACAGGTAGCAGAGGTAATTAGATTGCATTTAGATTTAGATACAGAAGCTATTAAGAATAGAGTAATTGAGCTATTTGAAGAGGTAGCACTTCCAAAAGCGAGAGAGAGGTATGGGTGGTATCCTCATCAACTCTCAGGTGGACAAAAACAGAGAGTTATGATTGCTATGGCTCTAGCATGTGAGCCTGAACTTCTAATAGCCGATGAACCCACAACAGCACTAGATGTTACAATCCAAGCACAAGTCTTAGCACTACTAAAAGAGATTCAAAAAAAACGAACACTATCTATACTATTTATTACTCATGATATGGGAGTAGTAGCACAGATGGCTGATAGAATTGCTGTAATGCGTTATGGAGAGATACTAGAGGAGGCAGAGAGAGCTATATTTTTTGATAATCCTAGCCACCCATACACCAAAGCCTTGCTCAAAGATGCTCTGCCTTCAAAAGAGAGTAAAATAGATAAACTAGAGGGAGATTCACTTCTAAATATAAGAGATTTAAAAGTTCACTTCCCTATAAAAAAAGGAATATTCCAAAGAACGGTAGGTCATGTAAAAGCCGTAGATGGAGTCTCCCTATCCATCCCAAAAGGCAAGACTTTAGCTCTAGTTGGGGAGTCAGGAAGTGGTAAAAGTACTATAGGTCAAGCTATACTTAGATTGGTAGATTCAACCGATGGAGAGATAAATTTTGGTGGTGTCGATATTACAAAACTCACCCAAAAAGAGATGATGGCTTATCGTCGCAAGATACAGATAGTCTTCCAAGACCCATACTCTGCACTAAACCCTAGAATGACTATAGGAGATACCATTCGCGAGGGGATGGTTAGTCTAAAAGTCGGCTCTAGTGACAAAAGAGTTCAAGACAAAAAGATAAAAGAGTTACTCATAAAAGTGGGGTTGGAGGTTGAATATATGGAACGATACCCCCATGAGTTTTCAGGAGGACAGAGACAGAGAATAGGAATTGCAAGAGCTTTGGCAGTAGAACCTGAGTTAATTATCTGTGATGAGCCTACAAGTGCATTGGATGTCTCTGTTCGCTCACAGGTCTTAAAACTGTTAAAAGAGTTACAACAAGAGAGTGGGCTATCTTATCTATTTATTACTCATGATTTATCTATTATCTCTACGGTGGCTCATCAGGTCGCAGTAATGCAAAACGGAAAAATAGTTGAATGTGGAGATGTGGAGTATGTGATGAGTAATCCACAGGATAAATATACACAGAAGTTGTTAAGCTCTGCTCCTCTTTTGCCTAAGAGCTAATTTTTATTATCTTCTATATAGAAATTATTGTTACCTATCTTGTTATAAAGGGGTTTTAAGAGATAATTTTGCTATTTTTAATAAAGGTGTGGAGTGTCAATAACCTACCACAATCCTTGACGGATATGGAGGAGGCTTGATTGACCAGATTGAGTTGCTAGAGATAGCCAACTACGATATTTTTGTTATCACACCTTGGGGTGCTTCTCCAGCTCCAAGCTCTGTGTAGGCTCTTTAA
>CAZSHP010000168.1:0-2961 GCA_964606545.1 uncultured Sulfurovum sp.
TTGTTTTTAAGATTAAAAAATTAAGTTTATATTTAAATAATGCTTGTAATATTTTAGAAAAAAAAGGATTTTTATTGCAAGAAGTGAAGGATTATGAGATTAAGGCGTTAAAGAAACAGATATTTATCTCTAATTTAAAAGCGTGGATAGTCGGGGTGATATTAATTGCAGAGATAGTATTTATAGCAATGTATTTTAGTAAGATGGGATTACTTGATGAGACTAGTATGGCAAAGAATAGAGTAGCTGTTATTAGATTTAATAAACCTGTAACTGAGGAGTTTACTACCAAAGTTATGGAGGAGATGGATAAGGTTCGTAAAAACAAGAGCTATAAGTCTGTTCTATTTATTATGGGTTCACCAGGAGGGTCTCCTACGGCAAGTGAGGAGCTTTCGGAGTATCTAAAAGAGTACCAAAAGGATTTGAATATTACTATGTATGTTGAGTCAATAGCTGCTAGTGGTGGATACTATATCGCCTCTGCTATTAAACCTCTAATTGCAAATAAAAATGCTATTGTCGGCTCTATTGGTGTGATTATGCCTCACTATAACTTCGGTGAATTAGCAAAAAAAGTAGGTGTAGAGGAGGATTATATAGCTGCGGGTAAGTTTAAAAAACCTATCTCTATGTTGGCAAAAATAGATGTAGAGAATAGAGAGTATATGACCAACAATCTTCTAAAACCAACTTATGAAAATTTTATCCAATCAGTAGCTAAAAATCGTGGTCTAAAAAAAGAGCAAATTGTACCATTTGCAGAGGGGAAAATTTTTATCGCTAATGTTCCTGAGATTCAAAATATACTAGTTGATAAGGTATCATCTCTCTATAAAGTCAAAGCTATGATTAGAGAGAACTTGAACAAAAAAGATTTAGACTTTGTCAAGATAAATTTGGAAGAGGAACCAGCATTTTTACCAATGGTAAAAGTAGATTTAGGATTGGATAAGCTTCAAGAGATGATTCAATTTCATTAAAAAAAACAACTCTATTAACTCCTCAATAGATTCCAAAATAGTCCTAAATACTCATGCCATGCTTGGTCTGTTTGGAGTAGTTTTTTACCTTTTGGGGTAGATAGTGGAGTATCATGATTTTTTATTTTAAAATCGGTTGGTGCTGGTATAGGATTTAAACCATGTTTTTTGAAGATTTGTATGGCTCTAGGCATATGGTATGCAGAGGTGACAAGCATAAAAGGTCTCTTGTCCAAATATTTTTTGGTTTCTATCGCCTCCTCCTCTGTAGTTTTTGGTTTTGTCTCTATAATAATATCCTCTCTCTTTACACCAACCTTTTTCAAAAAATTGGCTGTGGAGATAGCTGAAGGGATTTTTCCACCAAATGGAGCATAGCCTGTGGTGATAATTTTTGCATTTGGTATCTTGTGATATAGTCTTAGAGCCTCCCATGCACGGTTCTCTTTGTCTCCACCTAGAAGTAGTATATATTTTGTCTCTTTTGGTATCTCTTTTAATCTTTTATATGTGCTTTCAAGAGGCTCTAATAGAGTATTTGTGAATGGAGAGTAGGCTATAGTAGCAATCCATACTAAACTTATACTCAAAAATATTTTTGCCTTTTTATAATGCTCTTTGTATAGATACCATAATCCTATAGCTCCCAAGATTAATCCTATAGGTAGTGGCATAATTAGAGCAGAGATTGCTTTTTTGATAACAAAACCTATTTCAATATTCATCCTCTATCTCCAAGGATACTTCGTCCACGCAAGGTCTCTTTGATTTGCTCAAAGAGAGTAGCAGAGCTACAAGCTCGAAGAGAGTTCAAAGAACAAGGGACGGGAAGGAATTGGTAGAACCTGTCATTGTTTGATTGTTGCAACTGTATAAGCATAGCCGTCTCCTTTTTGTATAGTTTTACAATATTTAAAATTAATACCTTGAATAGTTCCCAAAGTTGTAGTAATATTAAAATTACCACTAACTCTAACAGCTACTTTTCCAAGATAAGTTCCTATTTTCTTTCCTTTGGTAACTACTGCTTTTACAATATCACCTGTTTGGAAACCTTTTACTACTTTAGAGCCTTTAGCTTTTGTTCTTGGAAATCCAAATCTATCCATTCGACACATTTGTCTGTTTCCTCTGCCTTGGGCTTTAACTTCTAAAATCTTATCAGTTACTATTTTATATTTATAATTATCTCCGATACACATAGCATCATAATAGTGTTGTTTGGGTAGATTTAACTCTTTTCGATTAGCATAAGTCTCCCACCCTTCGCCTGTTATTACCTTAAAATCTTTTGCTAACTCTTTTAGAGTATAAGTTCTAGCACTTTGAATAATTGAAGCATGTTTTGGTGTTTTTTTAGGTTTTAGATGTGATAAATCTTTGCCTACTCTCTTTCCAAATAACTCTAATGATAGAGTTCCTTTTTCTATATTACATTTTCTGCATGAGAGAGTTAAATTTTGTACAGAGTTAGTTCCACCTTTAGATTTAGGAATAATATGCTCTATCTCTTCTGCTTTATCTCCACAATATACACAACTGTAGTTATACTTTTGAAAGATAAAATCTCTTAGTTTTTTATCTTTTAAATCACCATTTTGATACTCTACTCCATATAATTTTTCTCCATTTGTCATAGAGCTAGTATCAAATGAGACTCTCTCAACCACAACAGAATCTATAGGTATTAGTTTTGCATATTTTTTTGCAAAATTAATTACATTATCTGCTCTTGATTTGACACTTGGAGGCAACCAACCATCAGGTCTAGTTCTATTATCAAATCTTGGCTTTCTATATCTTGTTTTTCTGTTTCGTCTACTTCTCCTTATTGCTCTTCTTGAATTCATTGCTTTTTTAATAACTTTTCCTCGATGCACTATTTCAGCGAAGAAAAAGCACTTCACAGCATCTACAATAGCTACACCTGTAACTGATGCTCCAACATCAAATTTAATTTTGTATTTTTTGATGCACT
>CAZSHP010000169.1:0-2947 GCA_964606545.1 uncultured Sulfurovum sp.
AAAGCAAAAATTATAGATTATAAAGAGGTAAATTAATTATGGGTGCATATATATATTATAGAACAGCAGATAAAAAAGATGCTGATAGAGCTTGGGAAGTGTTGCAGGAGATAGAGGAGAACAAGAGACTTATTGATATAGAATATCCTATTCATGTAAATAGTAGTGAAGATTTAAAATGGGCTAAAGAAAATTCTCCAAAAGAGGGGAGTCAATATATGATTGAGTATTATTCGGATAATATGGGTCATGGTGATTTTAAGGTAAGTGGAGGAACAGAAGATGAGCTAGGGGTAACACTTGAAGAGCTGTTAGAGATATTGACTATTATATTTGAAAAACTAAACAAAGAGGTTAAAATGAAATATCTATATGGAAGTTGTGCTTTTGGTGGTAGCTACTTTTCTAAATCTCAAATAGATAGAATTACCAATGAGGGGGAGTTATTTAGTAATAGATAACTTCTAATCTCTCTTTGAGAACCTCAAATATAAAGGTTCTCAAAGGAAATATACCCTTTTTCTGCTATAATAGGGTAATTACCTATAATTTTTATAAGGAGTAGAATATGTCTCAGCAAAAAAAGATTAAAATGCTTTATGAAGAGGTTCATCTTTTTAATGCAAAGATTTTAGAAGATACTATCTCTCTTGAAGATAATATCTATAAATCTAATCAATGTGATTTAATTATTAACCAAAATAGAGAGTTTAGAGAGAAGTTTAAAACCATAATGAACAAAGCCCCTACAAGAGGGTTTGAAAATTTGCTTTTTGTGGTACTCAATAGCCATCAAATATATAATATTAAACTCTATAGAAATTATGCTATTGAGTCCTTGATTTGGTCAAAAAAGCAGATGATAGATTTTTTTGCTAATCTATTTGATGAAGATATAGCAGATGAAGAGAGCAAGATTGAGTATAATAATCTATTGAGTACAATTGACCAATTAGAGCAAGATAGTTATAGAGTGCATCGCCAAACAGGAAAAACCATTAGAGCCAATATCAAAGATAATAACTATCATGATATTGTTGAGCGAATGACTATAAAAGCCAAAAGTGGTTTAATTTTGCCTATGGACTCTATAGTAAATATAGAAGAGAATAGACCACGCAAAAAGAGAAGTGATAAGCTAGAGGTTTTAAAAATATTGAGTTTTCAAGATAAGATAATCTATTTGATGAAAAATAGGTAAATATCCTATTATAGTGTTTTGTTAGATTGGTAAAAGATAATTAATTGCATATCCGATAATAAAACCTATAAGAGTGTAAGCTACTATTAGCCTATCTTTTAAAAATTTATACTCATAAGTTAACTCTTCTATCTCTCTTGTTTGGTTTGAGTTTTTTGATATTTCTTTTTTTATATCTTTGAATATATCTCTAATCTCTATTAGAATATTTCCCAAATTGGTAACTTTTCTATTTTCCGTTTTTAGTTCTGATAGGATAGAGGAGATTTTTTTACTCTCTTCTTTTAGCTCTGGTAGGTCATCTTTGATAAGTGTCAAATAGAGTTCTAAGGTATCAATTAACTCTTTTATATCCTGTGTATCTATCTTTTCACTCATGATATTTTTGGAAACTGCTCTACTGTATCGACTATTTTTTTAGCAAATCTAAGCCCTCTCTTTTTGGCGTAATAGGCTTCTATATCCTCATCCTCTTTATACTCTAGGGCGTACTGTTTTTTTAGTGTAGGAGCGTTTTTATCTACCTCTAGGGCATTGATATACCCATCAAGCAGGGTTTTGTTTCTATACTCCATTACTTGAAACAGATTATCTCTTTTAATTTTGATTACCTTGTAACAACTCTGCTCTATCTCATCTGTAATTGGAGCTATTCCATAAATCTCATCTCCAAAGATATTTATAAACTCACTTTTGTAGTTTTCTATGTCATTTACCTCATTTAGGATTAAAATGATTTTTGGTTTATTGTAGCTATCTTGGATAAGAGCTATAGTATCTTTTAGATTTTTCTGTTGAGATAGATTTGTATTGATTGGGATAAAAAATGTTATCTCATTTGGCTCTATTTCGCTACTCTTTTTGAGATAGTTTAATACGCTCTTGGTATCATTCCCACCACCTATATCAATAATATTAACCACTTTGCTATCAAGCTCTATATCCAACTCAACGCTATCAATAACATTTTCTGTATATTTGAGAGTGTAGTTTTTAATCGAGATAGATTTTGAGTCTATATCTATTTTGTTATTATCATCAAGCTGATAGTAGTTTATATCCTGATACCCATTTAGATAAGCAATAGTAGGCAGTATATGAAGAGCTGTAGTAGTTTTGCCTGTGCCTCCTTTGGTATTTGTTACAATATAGATTTTTGCCATAGTTATTATCCTTTTTTCTTTTTAGTCATCAAAAACAGAGCTTCTTAGTTTTGGTTTCTTCTCTTCACTATTGGTAGGGGATTTTTTCTCTTTTGGGGTGAAAGGTTTTTTGTTGATATGTTTTTTTATAAAATCTGATAGTGTTGGTCTTGTAACTGATAGATTTTCTTGTTCATCTAAATATCTGATTATTGCTACTTGACTAGCATTATTATCTAGCAGATATTTAATGTTCTCTTTGTATGGTAGAAGTTTAGAACATCTTTTGGTATTGGTGTACTCTTTTAGCCTGTTTTTATCAATCATAATAGAGATTATATCATAATATACAATAATATTTAATAAAATAAAATGTAAAGTATAGTTAGGGTAATGATAAGTAAAAGTAGGGAGAGTTAGGCGTAATGTAAATATGAATTAGTATAGATTAGGTTAATGTAAAGGTTATGTAAAGTAGATGTAAAGCTAAATTAGGGAGAATTAGGTTAAATTTTGCTTGTGTATAGTATTTGTAAATGAGATGTAAAGGTAGTTGAAAGTTATTGTAGGGGTCACACCTGACGCAGTTTTACTAAACTGCAAA
>CAZSHP010000170.1:0-2924 GCA_964606545.1 uncultured Sulfurovum sp.
TATTTTGTTATTTGTTTTAATATCTCAATAAACTCATCATTCAAATAACCATAAACTCTCTCTTTTATCTCTTTTGGAATGCCATAATAAGCCTCTGCAATTCCACCTGCAATTGCTCCCATAGTATCAGCATCTCCCCCCAATGAGATAGCATTTCGCACAGCATCCTCAAAAGAGGTCGATTCCAAAAAGCAGATAATAGATTCAGGCACAGACTTTTGACAAGAGACCTCAAATTTATATGTAGGGCGTATCTCATCAAGGGTTCTATCCAAATTATACTCAAACTCTGTAGAGATTCGCTCTTTTATCTCCTCTTTGGTTACTCCTTGTCGTGCCATAAAAATAGCTAATGCTACTGATTTAGCTCCTTTGATTCCTTCGGGGTGATTGTGTGTAATTTCAGCTATCTTTTTTGCCTCTTTTAGTACCTTTTCTTCGCTATCAAACGCCCAAGCCACAGGCGAAACACGCATTGCTGAACCATTACCCCATGAGTTATAGGGTAGATGCTCCTCTCCTTTGAGCCATCTTCTAAACGAACCACCATACCCTGCATCAAAATAACGCAAACCAAAATCAACAATATTTTTGAGGTAGGGTTCACCATCTAAAATAGACTTAGCTACTGCCATACTTAGAACAGTGTCATCTGTAAATCTGCTTTGAGGATGAAATAACTCAAACTCTTTGCTCTTAATTCCATGAAACTCATACCATGAACCAATTATATCTCCTACTATTGTACCTATCATTTTTTTATCCTTTTTTAAAATTTTCTTAAATTATACACAATCAACCCACAACTTATAGATATACTTTCCCCATGAGAGAGATAGATTTTTTCTTCCTATTTTTGCTATCTTTTCTTCATAATGCCACACACTAAAACCTCTACTTCATATTATATTTGCCACTCGTCCGATTTGGACAAAGTAGAGGTCTATCAATACAAAAACCCAAACAACCAAAGAGGAACTTTAGCCCCAAACCCAATCTCTATATCATCCAAAGCCAAAAAAGAGTTAGAGATATTAGCTATCTGTTTAAATCCTTTATTTTTACCTCCAACCTCAAAAAGATACCTATCATCCACCAAAAAATCCCCTTTTGGAGGAATAGATAGGCTATATCCTGTTTTTAAAAAAGTAGCAAAAATAGTCTCTCTTACCGTTCCAATATAGGCATCTTTGCAGTAACTAAAGTTTAGATTTGGGTTATTGAGATAGATTTTATCAGGTTTTGAGAAGATATTATCCCCTTTGCTTTTTGAACGAATTAGATTCAAGATTTTTCCTCTATAAAGATACTCAAAATAGAGATAAAACGTATCTCTATCTATCCCAATTTTGGCACTTAACTCTTTGATATTTAACTTAAACGGTTCAGAGCTACAGATGAGAGTGACCAGTTTTTTTAGATTGATAATATACTCATATTTTATCTTGAAAATAGAGGGGATGTCTATCTCTATGGCTGTGTTGATGGTCTCATTTAGTTTAATATTGTACTTTTTGGGATTTTCAAAATAGAATGGATAGTAACCATATTTTAGATATTCAGCCCAAAATTCAAACGGTTTTACCTGCTGTTTTATCCCAAAAGCAATATCAGTATGATGCTCTAAAATCTCTTTTAATGAATAAGAATCAAACAAATCCCCTGTTTTAAACTCCAAAAACTCTCTAAAACTAAGTCCCTCTACTCGATACAAAATAGCTCTTCTACTCAAATCTGCTTTGGCGTGTTCAAGCTCAATAGCTGATGAGCCTGAAAAGATAACTCTCAAAGCCAACATATCATATATCTGCTTTAACTCTATCTCAAAATTTTTGTATTTATGTATCTCATCTATTACTAAAATCTCTCCCCCCATAGCCGAGAAAGTTTTGGCAATCTCAACCAAAGAGAGGTTAGATAGAGCAATACTATCAGCACTAATATAGAGCTTTTTATGTAGTGGCAACTCCAATCTTTTGAGGTAATCCAAAAGATAAGTCGTCTTGCCCACACCTCTAGCTCCAACAATCCCTATAAGTTTATCGCTATGCTCTATTTGGTCATAAAAATATCGTCTATGAGGTCTCTCCACCAAAGAGATATAGAGTGCTGAATTTTCTAAAAGTTGGGTTATCATCGTGCTACCTTTTTTGGGTATTATATCAAAAATTGGGTTACAATCCTATTTTTATAATTTTTATTTTGAGTGTAATCTAATTTTTTAAATTGATATTTTCATGAACTCTATCTATATACCTGCTCTCATCTTCAAAATAGAATGGATAGACCTACATTTATAAAATGGTTAAAGTGTTTTAGTATCTTTTTGTTATGGAGGGTATCTATTATCTTATTGGCAATTGGCTCATGATTTGACAAAATATCATCTAAACTATAGCTAGAGAGTGAGATTTTTTCTATAAGTTCTAAAAACTCTCGTAGTGACAATATAGGCAGATGATACATTGCAAAAGATTATCACCCCTCATTCAATATCCACCCCATACTCCTAGTTCAACCTTTTAAGTTTTATATTTTGTATTGTAGCATAGTTTCAATTTATTTTTTTTAAAAAGCTTAAAATTATCCACAATCCGACCACAACCTATAGCTATACTTTCCCCATGAGAGAGATAGTTTTTTTCTTCCTATTTTTGCTATCTCTTGCTCATAAATTGCCACACATCAAATAACCTCTACCACATATTACTATTTGCCACCCGTCCGATTTGGACAAGGGTGTTTTCGGGGGAAAATACCCTACGATTGGCATTATAAAAAGATATTTTAATACAAAAACCCAAACAACCAAAGAGGAATTTTAGCCCCAAATCCAATCTCTATATCATCAGCCACTACAAAACTATTCGGTATATTTTTTATCTGTTTAAAACCTTTATTTTTTCCTCCTATCTCAAAAAGAT
>CAZSHP010000171.1:0-2922 GCA_964606545.1 uncultured Sulfurovum sp.
GCACGGTAACTACTCTTCAAATATGGCTATGAGTGAGACAGATTTGGTTATCTCTCTAGGTGCTAGGTTTGATGATAGGGTTACAGGTAAACTAAGTGAGTTTGCTAAATATGCAGATATAATTCATGTTGATATAGATGCGGCCAATATTGGAAAGTTGGTTGATGTTGACTATCCTATAGTTGGTGATGTATATGGAGTAGTAGAGAAGATGATAGAGGGCTTGGAGAAGAGGATAAATTCGAGTCGATATGCTAATTGGAGAGAGGTATTAGATAGATATAACTCTCTCTATCCTCAATCATATAGAGACTCAGATACTGTTATCAAGCCACAGTGGGCGATAGAGAGAGTTGGAGAGCTTGTTGGAGAGGATGCTATAATTACATCAGATGTAGGTCAACATCAGATGTGGGCAGCACAGCACTATCCGTTTGATAGACCAAGACAGTGGATAAACTCTGGTGGACTTGGGACAATGGGCTTTGGATTTCCTGCGGCTATTGGTGCAAAGAGAGGATGTCCTGATAAGACAGTTATAAATTTTACTGGTGATGGCTCTATTTTGATGAATGTTCAGGAGTTGGTAACAGCTTCTGAGTACAAGATACCTGTTGTCAATATTATCCTAAACAATAACTTCTTGGGAATGGTTCGACAGTGGCAGAGCTTTTTCTACGAAGAGAGATATGCAGAGACTGATTTGAGTTATCAGCCAAACTTCAAAGCTCTAGCAGAGTCATGTGGTGGTATCG
Source organism: uncultured Sulfurovum sp. (assembly GCA_964606545.1). Lineage (GTDB taxonomy): Bacteria > Campylobacterota > Campylobacteria > Campylobacterales > Sulfurovaceae > UBA1140. Next base: position 756 of record CAZSHP010000171.1, read on the forward strand.
GATATGATGTTACAACCAAAGAGGAGTTTGATGAGGCACTAAAAGATGCAATTGCAAAAGATAGGGTTGCATTTATCAATGTCGCAGTAAATCGGTTTGAAAATGTACTACCAATGGTTCCAGCAGGAGGAGCATTGTACAATATGCTCTTAGATGACCAACAGGAGGAGAAGTAATGTCTGATAAAACAAGAAGAGTAGTATCGGTATTAGTAGAGAATGAGAGTTCAGTACTCTCTCGTGTCTCTGGTCTCTTTGCAGGGCGAGGTTACAATATAGAGACATTAACTGTAGCCCCCGTGCCAAACACACATCGCTCTAGGATTACGATTGTAACCAATGGTAGTCAGAGGGTTTTGGAGCAGATAACCAAACAGCTCCATAAGTTAATCCCTGTACACAAGGTTGTAGAGCATGAAGAGATGGTTGAAAAAGAGATGGTTCTAGCCAAGTTTCCTATAACAGAAAGCTTGGCTGATATTCAGGCTCTATGTGACGCTTATAATGGTGAGATTGTCAATGTCGGTGCTGATATGATTATCGGTATGGCTTCAGATGAGCCTATTAGAATAAAACACTTTATTGAAGCAAGTAGCCGTTATAACCCTATTGAGATTGTTCGTGGTGGTGTTGTAGCAATGGAACGCTAAACTATCTTGTTCCACCTCTCTGAGGTGGAATGCCTAGAGAATTTGAGCGTTGATTTCCGTTGTCTTTGCCTATGTGTTCCACCTCAGAGAGGATGGAACGAGAGGTATATCAAGTAAACCGTAGGGTTGGCTTCAGCCAACCAAAAACCAAAAAAAGTAGATTATGAAAAGTTATAAATTAAGTCAAATATGCCAAGAGATAGATATAACCTTTGATGCTCAGGATATAGAGATAGATGGACTTCACACCCTAGATGAAGCTACATCTACCCAAATCTCCTTCTTCCATGACAAGAGATACAAAGGGCAACTCTCAACTACAAAAGCAGGAGCAGTTCTAGTAGAACAGAAGTATGCTAAGTTACTACCAGATGGAGTTATACCATTAATTACAGATGAACCCTATCTAAAATTGGCTCTAGCCTCTAAACTTTTTGCCTATAAAATAGTAACAAAAGGTGGACACCCTAATATGGGTGAAGGGTGTGATATAGACAAGAGAGTGAGATTTGGTAAAAATGTAACTCTTGGTGATAATGTAACAGTAATGGCAAGTGCCTATGTGGGAGATAATGTAACTATTGGTTCAAATACAATTATCTATCCAAATGTTACAATCTATCACCATTCAAAAATAGGTAATGATTGTATATTACATGCAGGTGTAGTAATAGGCTCTGACGGGTATGGATTTGCACACACCAAGAGAGGTGAGCATATCAAAATTTATCAAAATGGAAATACTATAATAGAGGATTCTGTCGAGATAGGTGCAAACTCTATTGTAGATAGAGCAGTCTTTGGTTCGACCTATATTAGAAAAGGTACAAAAATAGATAATCTAGTCCAAATAGGACACAACTGTGATATTGGAGAACACTCTTTGTTGGCAGGACAAGCAGGGATTGCAGGTTCTACAACAACAGGCAGAAATGTAATATTTGGAGGACAGAGTGGAACAGCAGGTCATCTACATATTGGAGATTTTGTAACTATAGCAGGAAAAGGTGGGGTGACAAAATCACTAAAAAGTTCCAAAACATATGCAGGTTTTCCTGCTATAGAGCATATATCTTGGTTGAAGCTACAGGCCAAGATTAATGGACTACTAAAAAAAAGATAGATTAACCTCTCATCTTATTAAAATCTACTCCATAGAGACAGATTCTGTCTCTATTTTTTGTTATAATTTCCTCATGTTAATTATAAAAACAAAATTACCAACAAAAAACTTACCAATACGCAGAGTAATAGCCAAGCTATTTCAATCTTACATCTACACTGCTTTAGATAACAAAGAGCATGAAGGGTACAAACACCCCAATGGCAAAGTTTTTAAGTCTATGAACTTCAAAATTGTATACATAGATAATGAAATTCATGCAAAATTTGTAGCCTTAGAGTCTGAAAATGAGAAGAGATTGGCTGAGTATATGTTATATAATAGTCTAAAACTAGGTGAGATTCATCTAACCAATACCTCTGTGGGGATTACTGAGAGAAACAGTAAAATCCAAT
>CAZSHP010000172.1:0-2908 GCA_964606545.1 uncultured Sulfurovum sp.
GAGCACCTCTACCACTATATTTCTCCTCATTAGGAAAACAGAGGGCTGAATTTTTCCCTCGTCCCCAAACTGCGTTTGGGGATGCATACGAGAGCAACAATTAAAACAAAACAAGCTATAATTCCAAATGGGCAGAAGTAGATATAAGATATATGAACCAACACATCCACATTTCGTAACTTGTACTATACTAAATTGGATACCAATATTTACAAGACAAGAGACAACACAGATTATTTTTGATAGCCTAAATTATCTAAAAAAGAGTGATAATCTAAATCTCTATGCTTATGTAATATTGGAAAATCATCTACACATGATTATCAATAGTGATGACCTATCTCAAACCATGCAAAAATTTAAAAGACATACTTCAAAAGAGATTCTTGGACTACTGCAGAAACAAAAGGTTGAAACTATACTAAAACAGCTAAAATTTTATAAAAAAGCTCATAAAACTCAAAGCACTTATCAACTATGGCAAGAGGGATTTCAGCCAAAATTGATACAGAGTGAAAAGATGTTTATTGATAGAGTTAACTATATTCATTATAATCCTGTTAAACGAGGATATGTAGATGAGGCGAAACATTGGCGTTATAGTAGTGCTAGAGATTATGAAGGGAAAAGAGGGTTGATTGATATTGAGAGAGTTTGGTTTGTTTAATTCTCGTATGCATCCCCAAACACAGTTTGGGGACGAGGAAAGATTGGTTATTTAATGGACAAGGACAATAAAATGAAATTGATTAGTTATTTTTTTCCAATAATTTTTATGATGTATGGAATTTTAACTTTAAAGGGTATTCATGTGCCTAGAATTCAACCAGATGAGGGAATGGGATGGTTAATTACGGGAGTTATTTTTTTATTTGTGATAGCGATATTAGATTATCTTTATTATAGAGGTATTTTAAAAACAGGATATGAAGGGGAGATAGAACCTAAAAAACCAATGGATATTTTTTGTACATTGGTTTTTATGTTAGGAATGACTTATTTAGCTATTTACTTTTTTAAACTTTATGTGAATGATATATTTTTCGCTATTGTTTTGTTGATTTTTGCATTTTGTGGAAAAAGTATAGTTAAATATTCAGGACGATAAAGGCTCTCTTGTTCCCACGTTGTACGTGGGAATGCATATAAACACAACACTTATCAAAAACGCTCAATCTCCAAAAGCCCATCAACTCCCTCATAATTTCTAGCACTGAAGTTCCACCTGCATAGAAAAAGATTATATCTATGCAGGTGGAACTTTGGTGGGAACGCATGAAAAAACCACCAACCTTCCCTCGTCCCCAAACTGCGTTTGGGGATGCATACGAGAGTAACAACTACAAAAAACAATTAAAACAAAAGTAACCACTAAGGTACTAAGATGCCTATTTTATGGGCTTTTAAAATTTTAAAAAATACAAAAAATGGTTATTTAGAGCTTTTTAGACTAAAAACAGCATTTTTAGCAATTTAAAAACCCCTATATTTAGGGCTTCTAGGTAGGTTAGTGGTTACAAACAAAACAAGCTATAATTCCAAATGGGAAGAAGTAGATACAAAATTTATGAACCAACACATCCACATTTTGTAACTTGTACTATATTAAATTGGATACCGATATTTATAAGAGAAGAGACAATACAGATTATTTTTGATAGCCTAAATTATCTAAAAAAGAGTGATAATCTAAATCTCACTTGTTCCCATCCGTCCTCGGTGGGAACGCATACGAGAACCTAAACTACCAAAATCTCTCCACCTCAATTAATCCATCAACACCCTCATAATCTCTTACTCGTCACATCTATCACAACACCTCTCGCTCCATCCTCTCCGAGGTGGAGTGTATAGGCAAAAACAACAAAAGCCACGCTCTCAAATCAAATCAATTTCAAATCATAATTTTTAAATTTACCATCATCACTCATTAGATAATAGTCTCGATTTATAGATTGAGATATTAACATCCTATCAAATGGGTCTTTGTGGTGGAAAGGCATATCTCTAAGAGCCAAAGAGTCCTCTGCTGAAAAATCCAAGATTTCAAAACCACTCTCTTTTGCTGTCTCTATGGGGTCAAAATCTATTTTTAGTTTACCTATAGAGACCTTTATCATTATCTCAATAAATGTGATTGAACTTACAAAAATAGTATTTGTTGGGGTTTTCATAATATCAGTTTTAAAAGAAGAGAGTTTTTCAGGTTCGCAAACAGCCCATAAAAAAATATGAGTATCAATAATAATATTCACCTCTTACTCCCCATAAAACATATCGTTAATGGTCGTATCTTCTGCCATAATATCACCTATATAACTAATCTTTCCTCTAGCTAAACCAAATTTTATACTGTTATCTGTTGAAATATTATAAACCTTTTTTGATTGAATATCTATTAGATTTTTAGGTAGATTTTGCAAAAAAAACATTATGTGTTCATAGATGGATTGATTGATATTTAAAGTTATTTGGTGCATCTGTTTTATCCTTTTTCTGATATTATAACATGATAATGTTTTTTTTCTAGTTTATTTAATGCTTTAGTAAGTGTAGATATGAACTCTTTTGGACTTTGGTTGAGGGGATGAGGTTTTGCGTCCTTTGCTTTTTAAGTATGAGGGGATTTATAATGAGATGTTAGAGTTCACAAAAGAGGAGGCTATAGAGTATGAAAAGGTATGGCTTAAAATGGCAGAGAAAAAACCTCTACTTAGCACCTTTGATACTATTAAACAGCTAGATATTGAGTTTCCTTTGATTGGGGATGAGTTATTGGGGAGGTATTTTATGGGGTGAGAGTTATTTAATTCATCTAATAAATAGACAGCAATTTTTTATTGCTGTTTTATTTTTTCAAACTATTACTTTTTTATGTTGAGAACAGAGAATAGATAAAAATCTATTT
>CAZSHP010000173.1:0-2820 GCA_964606545.1 uncultured Sulfurovum sp.
CACCAACTTCACATGTAGTTACTCATGCTATTGATGATATAGAGATAAAAGAGGGGCCTTTTGATGTTGAGGAGTTTGGAGTGCTTAGTGGTTCGGTCAAAGTAACAACTCGAAAGCCTGAAAAAGAGGTTGGTGGAGAGGTTAGCTTAAATGTTGGTAGCTTTGGGTACAAAAAAGCCTCGGGAACTGTTACAGGTGGAACAGACAGAGTTCGTTTTTTGCTCTCTACATCTACTGAACAGGGTGAGCAGTATGAGGATGGGAATGGAGATGATTTTTCTGAGCAGTTAGCTAACTATACAGAAGGCAATCCAAATATAGCCAAATTTAACTACTCTGCTGATGATAAAGATATGGATGCTTTTACAAAAACTATGTATATGGGAAAAATATTTGTAGATATTACAGATGACCAGAAGCTCAAATTTAGCTATACAGCAAATAGAAGTGATGATGTACTCTACCCATCAAGCAAAATGGATGCTGATTATGATGATAGTGATATGCTAAACCTAGAGTACTCTATCAATAATCTATCTAGCTTTTCTAAAAAGCTTGAAATACAGCTCTATAACTCCGAAGTTGACCACCCTATGAGTACGAGATATAGAAATGCAGGTCAACAAAAATATATGACACACCACCTAACCACAGAGATGACAGGAGCAAAACTAAAAAACTCTATGGATACTTTTGGTGGAGAGTTGACCTATGGAGTTGATACAAGCAAGAGAAATTGGGATGGTAAATATACAGTTACTACCGTAGATGGTTCAAAACCTGTTATGACAATTGGCAAAAGTATAGATGATGTAGATACAGATAATATAGGTATCTTTGTCAAGGGTAAAAAGCAGTTTGGAGCTGTTGAGTTAGAGGGGGGATTACGATATGATGATACGACTATAGATACCTCATCAGCTACAGAAGAGGACAAAGATTATAAATCCACAAGTGCTAGTCTCTTTGCCTCATATAGAGTCGACAAAGATACAAAACTATTTGCAGGTGTAGGTAAATCAAATAGAGTACCTGATGCTAGAGAGCTTTATAATACCAAATACAATACTACAGTAAAACCTGCTAAAAAGGTTCTAAATGGTACTCCATCACTCAATCAAACAACGAATTATGAGTTGGATATAGGAGTTGAGAGATACCTTCCAAATGGTCAGATTAAACTCAAAACATTCTACTCAAAACTCAAAGATTATATCTACTACAATGGAAATCCTCAAATCAAAAAGAATAACTTTGAAAATATAGATGCGACTATCTACGGAGCAGAGCTTAGTGGTACATATTTGGTAACTGATTCTCTCTATATTGATGCAGGAGTATCATATAAAAAGGGAGAAAAAGATACTCTAACAAGAGGTCAAAGCGATAAAGACCTAGCAGATATTAGCCCTCTAAAACTAAACGCCTCTGCAACTTATGATTATGATGATGCAGGAAATGTTCAACTCTCATTTGTAGCAGTTGATAGATGGAGCGATATAGATAGCCAAAATGGAGAGCAGGAGTTGGCAGGATATGGGGTTGTAAACTTCAAAACAAGCCGAGAGTTTGATAATGGGTTGATTTTGCTATTTGGAGTGGATAATCTATTGGATAAGACCTATACTACAACTAATACCTATAAAGATTTGATTTTGATGACGGATAATAGTGATACTATGTTGATAAATGAACCAGGTAGATACTTTTATCTCAATGGAACTTATAGGTTTTAGGAGAGAAAATGAAAACAGAATTATTAATGGCTCTATTAGTACTATTTTTCACAAGCTGTGCAGAAAATAGTGCAGAACCTACTACAAAAAAATTTGAAAAGTTCCAAACAGTAGCCTTAGAGCAGACAACAATGCTACAATCAGGCAAAGATAAACATTCATGTCCAGAGTGTGGGATGAAGTTACCAATGTTCTACAAAACAAACCACTCTGCTTCATCCAATGGCAAAATCAAACAGTACTGCTCTATTCACTGTTTAGCAGATGATAAGAGCATAAAAAAGAGCAAAGTTACAGATATAAAAGTAGTAGCCGTAGATACTCTAAAGTTTATACCAGTTAAAGATGCAACTTATGTAGTAGGTAGTGATATTAGAGGGACTATGAGTGGACTTAGCAAATACGCATTTGAGGGGCGAATGAGTGCTAGACGATTTGCAAAAGAGCATGGAGGTAAGATTATGAGTTTTGAAGAGGCTTATGAGTATGCGTTGAAGGATTTCAAATAAATCTGATAAATTTATTCTAACTCGAAGTATGAGATAGAAGATAATCAGTATTATCCTCTTCTCACATAGAATCTATCTCTTTAATGTAATCACAAAGCTACTCCCCTCACTATCTGTGATAACATCAAGCTTACCTCTCATCTCTTTTTCTATAATAGTTTTGGAGATATATAACCCGATTCCATCACTATCTTGTTTGGTACTAAAATATGGCTCAAATATCTTATCTATATTCTCTTTGGATATACCACCACCATTATCTCTGATAGTTATTTTAGGATTCTCTATAACTATCTCGATTTTAGGATTTTTTATCTCTCTTTCGATAAGTATATCTTTCGCATTATTGACTATATTTAGGATAACCTGTTGAAACTCATTGCTGTTTGCATAGAATGAGAAGTTATCTTTTATATCTATATCTACTCTTATCTTTGCAGGTTCTAGCGTAGGGGCTATTATTTGTAGAGTATTTTTGCATGATGCCTCTATATCAAACTCGTTTTTCTCTTTTGATGGGTTATAGAAATTTCTAAAATTCTCTATAGTTGTTGACATATATTGAAGCTGTTCAT
>CAZSHP010000174.1:0-2712 GCA_964606545.1 uncultured Sulfurovum sp.
CTTAGACCTTAATCATAACCATAAACTTTGTGTTTTTGGCGATTTAAACTAAGGGATTGACAAAGTCCCTTGCTTAGTTCTACTGAGTTTTGCTTCCATACTCTTTGATTTTAGTAACAGGAGTACAATATCGTCTAAAATAGAAAAAAGGGAAAATTATTATTTTCCCTTCAACTAATCTACTCTACAATAGAACGGATAGAATCTATCTGCTCTATTAAACTCTCTAACTCTCCTAATTTTATCATATTAGCTCCATCACTTAGAGCAATAGTAGGGTCAAAGTGGGTCTCAAAAAAGAACCCATCTACACCTACAGCTGCGGCTGCACGAGCTAGATATGGAACCATAGAGCTATCTCCTCCACTAGTAGCTCCACCACTTGCAGGGGCTTGAACGGAGTGGGTAGCATCAAATATTACAGGTGCAAACTCTCTCATGATTCTTAATCCACGCATATCTACTACTAGGTTACCATACCCAAAACTAGAACCTCTCTCTGTCAACCAAACACCATACTTCTTGGCATTTTCATAACTCACCTCTCCATCAAAGCCTCTAGTTTTTAGTACCTTGGCAACAGAGTGTTCCATAGCTTGGGGTGAGAGGAATTGTCCTTTTTTGATATTGACTATAGCAGAGGTTTTTGCTGATTCTACTAATAAATCGGTCTGTCTCGATAAAAATGCAGGGATTTGTAAAATATCAACAACCTCTGCTACAGCTTGTGGTTGGGTATAATCATGTACATCTGTTAGGAGTTTATATCCAAACTGCTCTTTTATCTCTTGGAGCATCTTTAGCCCCTCATCTATCCCTGGCCCTCTAAAAGAGTCTAGGCTTGTTCTGTTGGCTTTATCAAAACTAGCTTTGAAATAAAAATCTTTGTTACAATCTTGATGATAGGGTAGAAGTGATTCTGCTATTCTCATTACTGCATCTCTACTCTCTAATACGCAAGGCCCTGCTATAAGTATCATGGAAGTTCCTTTTTTGTTAAAATAATGGGGATTATAGCGAAAAGTATTATATATAGAGAGAAAAAACAGATTTTCTTAATCCCTCCCACTCCCCACAAATCCACTCCAATAAAATGGATGAGACATATTATGCCCAATCATCCAAATTTTAGAATTTCTTAGAGCATCACTATAACTCTTGGCACTCTTAATATTTTGATAAAAATGCTCCATTAACAACGCCGTAGCCATATCATCAACAGACCATAGACTCATAACAATCTGTTTTGCTCCTGCTCTCATAAAAGCTTTGTTTAATCCTACTATCCCTTGTGCCTCTTCTATCTCTCCCAATCCTGTCTCACAAGCAGAGAGTACTACTAATTCTGTGCCTTTTAGATTGATTCCTGATAGTTCCAATGCTTTGATAATACCATCACTTTTGTGGGTTCGTATAGACTCATTTGCTCCACTTAGTACAATACCCGATTTGAGCATGGGGTTTAGGATATTTTGGTTTTTTAGGAAAAATCCATGAGTAGATAGATGTAATATTTTTGGAGAGTTGGTTTTGAGTAGATTTATCTCATTAGCTTGGTTCTCTAATAGTAGTTTAGCTTTAGGAAAGATAGCTTTTATCTTTTCTGCTTCTTTTTTTGAACCCTTTAAATTAATAAAGGTAGGCGTTAGTATCTCATTGATTTCACCTCTTCTATTTTTTGAACCTTTTTGATTGGTTTCAAAGTTTGGATTGGCAAAGACTACTATTTGACTGTTTGAGCTATTTCGATTGTTATGAAGTTTAACTAACTCTTTTCCTGATGGGATATATGAGATAGATAATTTCTCTACCAGATACTGTTGATGATAAAAGGCTTCAAAAGGGATGAGGTTTAGCAATCCATCAGGAGATATAATAAGACTCTGTTTATTTTCTATATTGAGTGGTCTAATTATCAAATCATAGAGTTTTCCATACTGTTTTTTTGCCAATGGTATATCAGGAAAAGCATATGGATATTTTTCAGGATTATTAAGTTTTTCAATCTCTCCTCTAATCTTTTCTATAGTCAAATCTATCTCTTGGCTCTTTATCTTTTTGAATCTGATATTCTCTTTTCTATCCAATATAAAGATATAGTAAAAATCTGCTATTTTTGCAAAATCTATATAGAGTTCATTCCTATTTAGTAGAGTAGCTATATCTCGATAATCAATATTCAATTTTTGAGAAGACTCATACATATCACTACTCAAACTCCTCTCAAAATTGGATATATCCTCTCTTAGGCTCTCTTGTTCTTTTGGGGTTGCTCTTGCTAACTCTCTATTTTTTCTATTTAATATAGCTATTTTTGCTCTAATAAGATTATTAGAATTAAAACTATTTAATCTATTCTCATTATCAAAGAGTGTTCGTTTATAGTTAAGCCATCTATTAAAAGTATCTCTTACCTGTTGGGTAGTTTTCGTGGCTTTAAATAGTGCATAGATGTATTTTTTATGCTCTCGTATATATTTTTGCTTCTCTTTATTATCTAAAATAGCGAAAATTCCATACTGCATTTCGCTGTGTTTATCAAATGCTCTTTTGACATAATCATAGTTATTTGGATAGAACTTAGCAATATCTAATAGTTGTGAGGCTTTATAGTTGTTTTCATAAAGAATCTGTTTCTCATATTTATATATAAAATCACTATTTTTATGTTCTATTTTTTTAACAAAATCTCTATTTTGTTGAATATATTTA
>CAZSHP010000175.1:0-2650 GCA_964606545.1 uncultured Sulfurovum sp.
TTTAAAAAGGTCTATGGAACACTGTTTGAGGGTGCGATTATTAGATGTGACTTTTTTGTAGTAAATGGAGAGGTTCTCCTAAATGAGATAAATCCAATACCAGGTTCTATGGCAAACTATCTATTTGAGGATTTTGAGGGGATGGTTAATCGTCTAGCCTCTGCACTACCAAAAGAGCCTACTATCAAGATAGACTACTCATATATCAACTCCATACAGTCAGCCAAAGGTGGAAAAGTTTAATCTGATATGGAATCAAAAACAACAATAAAATGTCCAAACTGTAGAGTAGATATAGATGTAAATGAGATACTATATCACCAATTTGAAGAGGAGTTACAAAAGGCTACACGAGAGCAGATAAAAGTAGAGAGAGAGAGAATTCAAAAAGAGCTGAAATTAGAGCTAGAGAGAGAGCATCAGGAGGTTATGGCTCTACTACAACAGGAGTTAACTACCAAATCTAAACAGGTCAGAGAGTTAAACAGCTCCAAAATAGAGATAGAGAGACTAAAACGAGAAAAGGATGAACTAGCATCCAAAATTAAACTAGAGGCTCAAAAAGCTCTAAATGAGGAGCTAAAACTAGAAAAAGAGAGATTAGCAAGAGAGGCTAGAGAGATAAGAGATAGAATCGAAAAAGAGATACTCCAAGCCAATGAGCTAAAGATGAAAGCAAAAGATGAGCAGATAAATCAGATAAGAAGAGACCTAGAGAATGCTAATAGAAAAGTAGAACAAGGCTCTATGCAGGTTCAAGGAGAGGCTTTTGAACTCGCTATAGAGAGTTGGTTATCATCTCAATTCCCTTTTGACTCTGTAGAGGAGGTGAAAAAGGGTGCATTTGGGGCTGATTGTATTCAGCAGATTCATACAAGAGAGATGTCTAACTGTGGGATTATCTGTTATGAGTCCAAAAATACCAAAGCTTGGTCAGATGCGTGGATAACAAAACTCAAACAGGATATGATAGGGGTCAATGCAGATATAGGTGTATTGGTAACCTCTGTATATCCCAAGAATATGAAACGAATGGGTTTTATAGATGGGATATGGGTCTGTTCACTAGATGAGTTCAAGGGGTCAGTCTCTCTACTTCGTGAATCACTTATCCGTCTACACAAGAGCATTAAAAAAGAGGAGAATAGAGATGACAAGATGAGTATGCTCTACTCCTATATGACAGGAAATGAGTTCTCTATGCAGATGAAAGCAATTGTAGATGGTTTTATAAAGATGCAAGAGGATTTAAATAGAGAGAAACGCTCTTTGATGGCTTCTTGGAAGAGAAGACAGAAGACTATTGATGGAGTTTTGGCTAACACCACAGAGATGTATGGTGCTTTACAGGGGATTGCAGGGGCTTCAGCTATTGTACATATTGATAGTTTGGAACTACTCGAAGAGATTAAGGATGATGAGTAGTTGTAACGCTCTTTCACACATAAAAATATTTTGTATCAAATATATACTCTTGCTATCCACACATTAGTAATGATTTGCTATATTGATGTAATATTAAAATCATAGGAAGACTATATGCCATTTAAACACCAACTTGAATTAACTATCAAGGCTTTTTTCTTTAATGCCACGACAGATTATCTGCCATACTATAAAAATTTCTCTTTAACTGTAGATAAAGATATGAAGTTAAAAGAGGTTTTAGGATTGATAAAAGAGAAAAATAGAGACTTCTCATATCCTGATAGAGACCTACTCTTTAGAGTCAATGATTTGATAGTAACAGGAGAAGAGAAGGTATCGATTGTCGTAGATAGATTAGGAAAAGAACTTACGATTGATCCTGCATTAAAGTATCGTTCTGATAATGGACTTATACTTAACAACAGAGATTTTATGTACCCGTTTAGAACCCTACTTGGTCGCTACTCTACAAAAGAGGATTTAGCTTATTATATAAAACTCTATCCACTATACTATGCTTCTGAGACATTTAACTATAATCACGACTATATAGGAGATGCAATCATTCTCTTGGCACATAAAATGATAACTGATGGCAACGAACATAAAAAAGAGATATTAGATGCTATCAATGATGAGTTTGATGGTATCTCTTGTTGTGAGTATGAGAATAATCTGTTTGCTAATGTTGATTACTCCAAGGCTATTGAAGAGTTAAAAGAGATGGTCGGAGTTAAAAGAGAAAAAACATTTATAGAGAAGATTTCTGCATTGACCTTGCCAAAAAAAGAGCTAATATCTGTTAAGTCTATAGAGGGTCAGGCTGTTGGAGTATATGTAGGAGATACTCTATCAGATAATTTGATAGAGAATACAAAAGAGCTTATTATAAATAGTGATGCTAAATTTGTTGAGTTTACTATGTCTACAAAACTTGCTGGACAGACTCTAGTAGAGTCTAATTATGAGATTGCATATAGAAAAGCAGGAACAATGATGCTTGATGCTTTGGATTCAGGAGCTAATATTTTGGTGTGTCTAAAAGATAAGGATTTGGAGATATTTAAATCTATTTTGGCAGAATCGGAGAGAACTTTAGGTAGAGATATAGATATAGCTCTTATCTCTTTTGCTGAACTTAGAGAATTAACTACAGCTACTGTATAACCAATAAATAGTGAATAATTAAAATAGATTATTCACTTTAATCTTTTAATTTTTG
>CAZSHP010000176.1:0-2649 GCA_964606545.1 uncultured Sulfurovum sp.
TAGGTCTGCTCCATTTTGAACCATTACAGTTTCATAGGCATAAGTAAAGTTTGGAAAGTACTTATCCCAATGTCTAGCTAAAATCGACTTTGCGTCGTATTCTCTAATCGCTTTTTGAGCCATCGAGTTCTCCTTGTTTTAGTTTGTGTTCGTGTTAGTTTACCATTTGGGGGGTTTGATTTATACTGTTGTTACTTATACTCTCAATATCTTTTCACAATTGTGTATTTTAGAAACACTCAAATTTCAATACACAAAATAACAATAACTACTGATTATTCACTATTGAGTGTTCACTATTTTTACACTCTTTGACACCATAATATCTCAACTGAAATTGTACTTTTTTTCTCTTTGCTGTATAACACTTATCTACCTCTCCTAACTCTTTTACTATCCAGTATGGCTTGTAAAATGAATAAGCAAAGTGTTTTGATTTATCATCAATTATATAAAAAAGCAATTTATGAAAAATAATAACCATAGAGAAGAGAATAAGAGAGCCAACTACAATATTATATCCTAGCTTATAACCCTTTTGAAACTGTGGTAGACGAACACCAATAGTCTTATTATAAGTTACAAGCATCAAAACAACAGATACAATAACATAAGGTGCAAAATCGGTCATATCTACCTTTTGACGAAGTGATAAAAGTATAGAGAAGATAAATGCTGTAAAAGAGATATACCAAAGCATATCCTTTCTCTCTCTTAACCAAATACGATAGAGTGCATAAAAAAAATAGATAAAAAGTAGAGGAGAAAATAGTGCAACATATAGTCCAAACAGTTCTAAAAACCTACCCTCTGGTTTACCACCAATATCAAGTCCATTGAAGTATAGAAGAGAGACTCCTGCAAAGATTATAACAACTACAAATAGTTTTCTCTCCCCTCTAAATGCAGAAAATATAGCCAAAGCTATAAAAAAGATAACAGAGGCATCATGAATAAGTAGAAGTCCTATCATCACTAATCCTTGTAAAAATCTATATCTCTTCTCATCAAGAATAATAAAGATTAAAACTAGAGAAATAATAACTACAGCAATATTAACTATCACAGAAGCTGTAATAATTCCAGGCAATAGTGCAAAAATAGCTGTAGCTAGATAACTCTGCTCTATATCTTCACAGTAGATTCTACTCATTATAAAAAATAGTGGTATATTAAGCACTCCAAAGAAGAGAAATGGCAGACGAAAATCAAGACCATTACCAAACCAACCATTAGCAAAGTGAGTTAAATACATCAATACAGAGCTATCGGTATAATAGACTTTTGCCTCATTTGGTCCTATAGGTAGAGTTGTTGATAGATAGTATAGAGCCGATATATATAAAAATAGAAATAGATAAAAAACTCTTCGACTCATAATCAAGTCTCCTATAATTTCAAAAAATTGTCCAACATCTCATGTCCATACTCAGACATAATCGACTCAGGATGAAACTGTACACCATATATATCTCTATCTCTTATCTCCAATGACATAATCTCATTATCATCTTTACTATGAGATGTAATGATAATATTATCAGGTAGATTATCTTTGTTTACAGTAAGTGAGTGATACCTAGTCTGCCTAAACTCTGTAGGTAATCCTCTAAATATCACTGAATCCCTCTCAACTCCAATCTGTGAGGTTTTTCCGTGCATCATATTTTTAGCTCGTATCACCTCTCCACCAAAAGCCTGTGCAATACTCTGATGCCCTAGACAGATACCAAATATAGGTGTGGTATCTGCAAACTCTCGAATAACATCTAGCGTCACACCTGCCTCATTGGGAGTTGCAGGGCCTGGAGAGATTATAATCTTCTCGGGGTTTAGTGCTTTTATCTCATCTACTGTTAGTTCATCATTACGAATTACCTTTAGATTTGCTCCAAGCTCCATACAGTACTGTACTACATTATAAGTGAAACTATCATAATTATCTATCATTAATATCATCAATCAATCTCCTATGTTTTATGCTCAATAATCTTGGCATCAATTACCTCTAGCTCTTTTCGTCGCTTTTGGTTCTCTAATCGTCTACCCTTGTAGTAGTAACCACCCAAAGCACCACCTGCTGTTGTCAGAGCCAATAGACCAACTGTTATCATCTGAGTAAATACAAATAATCCCCCAACAGCAATAACCCCTGCTACAGAAGCACCCACTTTAAAGTTTGCCTTTGCATGTGTTTTTGTAGACTCCAAAGTGATATTCTGTTGAGCCTCGGTGATTACTTTTATCTTCTCTTTCTCTGCATCTACTTTTATTTTCTCTTTTTCCGAGGCAAACTCACTCTTTATCTTATCTTTCTCTTTTGCAAACTCACTATTTATCCTCATCTTCTCCTGCTCAAAGGCTATTTTTATCTTGTCCTCTGCATCTTTGTGAAAATAGTTAGAGAGAGATACAAACCAAAATGATGCCATAAGAGCAATAATAAGTAGAGGTATAGTCAAACGAGCAACACCCAACATAGTAGAAAAATCTGTAGGAAATAGTAAAACTATCGTCACACTTGCTATCTGAACCAATAAAATAGCACCTAAAAACTTTAACATCTGCATTATAAATCCTTAATCCAAAAAAATTCAATCCACCCTTTAGCCTCTTTGACCCACCAAGTAGGTTTAATCGAAGCTGTAG
>CAZSHP010000177.1:0-2648 GCA_964606545.1 uncultured Sulfurovum sp.
CATCAAAACTAACCTCACCACCAATAGTAGGAACACCCATACAGTTACCATAATCTCCAATCCCCTCAACCACACCTTTTACTAAGTGTCTTTGATACTTGGATGTTTTGTCCTGATTGATAAGATTTCCAAAACGAAGAGCATTCATATTGGCAACAGGTCTAGCACCCATAGTAAATACATCTCTAAGTATCCCCCCAACACCAGTAGCTGCACCTTGATATGGCTCTATAAAGCTAGGGTGGTTATGTGACTCCATCTTAAATACAGCAGCCATTCCATCACCTATATCAATAACACCTGCGTTTTCCCCAGGTCCTTGGATAACCCATGGAGCTTTGGTTGGAAATCCATTTAGGTATTTTTTGCTAGATTTATAAGAGCAGTGTTCACTCCACATAGCAGAGAATATTCCAAGCTCTACAATATTTGGGTGACGACCATCCAATATCTCTGTAATATGAGTATACTCTTCTTGACTAAGTTTATGTGCTTTTAGTACTTCATCTAAATTTTCTAATGGTTTTGACATTATAGGAATCTTCCTTGGGAGAATTTTTGCGTGATTCTACTGTAAATGTGCTAAAATTGGGGTGAAATCTAAGATAAGTAACCAAGCTTATCTAATTTTATATTTTAAATAATATAAACAAAACTTAACATATTCATTAATAATACTTCTTTATTTAAACCTATCTCCTATTAATTGTGGAAAAATTGTAACATAGATAATCTGATGCTCTGTTAGGCTTTAGTATTAAAGAAACTTATAATAGGTTCAGATATAATCTCATTAAATTCTTATTTTAAAGGACATGGCAGAATGAGTATAAAAATATACGAATATGATGCTGTAATCGTTGGTTCGGGACTAGCTGGATTAGCAGCAGCCAAGGAGCTTACAGAAGCAGGGAAAAAAACAGCAATCATTACAAAACTTCACCCACTAAGAAGTCACTCAGGAGCGGCACAAGGTGGTATCAATGCAGCACTACATGCAGATGACTCGACAGAGTTACATGAGTTTGATACAGTAAAAGGATCTGATTATCTCGCAGACCAAGATTGTGTTGAGCTTATGTGTAGCAAAGCACCAGAGACTATTAGATGGATAGAGAGAATGGGGGCAACATTCTCAAGAGATAAAGAGGGAAATATTGCTATTCGTCCTTTTGGTGGTCAGAGTAAACCACGAGCTTGTTATGCAAAAGATAGAACAGGTTTAGCCGTTTTACAAGCTATATATGAACAAGCCGACAGAGCAGGAATCGAAGTATTCGATGAGTGGTATGCAGGAGATATTATCTATGAAGATGGAAAAGTATCAGGTGTTGTTGCATATGACATTAGAGACTCACAACCTGCAATATTTAATGCAAAAGTAACTATGTTAGCTACAGGTGGTCATGGTAGGGCTTATAGATTCAACTCAAACGCTCATGCAAATACAGGAGACTCTCTCTCTATTGTAGCTAGACATGGTTTACCACTAGAGGATATGGAGTTTGTTCAATTTCACCCAAGTGGTTTAGGTGGGAGTGGGGTTCTTATCTCTGAGGCAGCAAGAGGTGAAGGTGGACGACTCTACAATAGCAAAGGTGAGAGATTTATGAGCAAATACGCTCCAAATGCTATGGAGTTGGCATCAAGAGATGTTGTGAGCCGTGCGATTATGGAAGAGGTTCGCCAAGGCAAAGGTGTCGGCAAAGATGGACAATCAGTAAATATTGACCTGACTCACCTTGACCCTGAGATTATCCTTACTCGTTTGCCTGAACTTAGAGAACTAGCAATTGCATTTCAAGGTCAAGATATGTTAACAGAAGCTATACATATCTCTGCCACTGCTCACTACTCAATGGGTGGAATTCCTACCAATATCAACTGTGAAGTCAGAAAATCTCCAACAGAGATGACCGAAGGATTCTATGCAGCAGGTGAGTGTAGTTGTGTATCTGTTCATGGAGCAAATAGACTTGGAGCAAACTCTCTACTAGAGGCACTCTTTTTTGGAAGACATGCTGGTGAAAATATGGTCAAAAAGATTGATGAGGGTATTGAACTAAGAAAAGCACAACCATCTGATGCTAATAGAATGTTAAATGAGATAAAAAAACTAAAAACATCTAATGGTATAGAGACAGTTCCTAGAATTAGAACAGAACTTCAAATTGGTATGACCAAAGATGCAGGTGTATTTAGAACAAAAGAGTCATTAGAGAGACAAATTGTACTAATAGATGAACTTTTGGAGAGATTTAATAATATACGAATTGATGATAAATCAAACACATTCAATACTGATTTACAAGAGGCGATAGAGCTTGGACATATGTTAGAGTTCTCTAAATTTATCGTAGATGGAGCATTAAATCGTGAAGAGAGTCGTGGAGGTCACTATCGAGAAGATTTCCCAACGAGAAATGATGCTAAATTCCTAAAACACACATACGCTTATATGGATGAAAATTATAATATGAGACATGAGTGGGGAGAAGTGGTGCTTGGCAAATTTGAGCCAAAAGAGCGAACATATTAAGAGGAGGATTTGATGAGTGATACACGAAAAGTAAAAATAAAAGCGTTTAGATTCAACGCAGAGACTGACTATCTTCCATATACCAAAGAGTATGAGATGGAAGTGGGCA
>CAZSHP010000178.1:0-2576 GCA_964606545.1 uncultured Sulfurovum sp.
TTTGCAGGTAGTACTGCTGATGCTTTTAATCTCTTTGATATGTTTGAGAATATACTAAATGAGAAAAAGGGTGATTTGCTAAAATCGGTTATAGAGTTCTCCAAAATGTGGAGAAAAGATAAACATCTAAGACAACTAGAGGCTATGATGTTAGTTCTAAACAAAGAGCATGTCTTTATCCTAACAGGAACAGGAGATGTTGTTGAACCAGAAGATGGCAAGATAGCCTCTATAGGTTCAGGTGGAAACTTCGCTATATCAGCAGCAAGAGCCTTGGATAGACATGCTGATATGTCGGCTAGAGATTTGGTCAAAGAGAGCCTAACAATCGCAGGAGAACTCTGCGTCTATACAAATACAAATATTAAACTACTGGAGCTATAAAAATTGAGTAACAAAATATCGACCAATCTTACACCAAAAGAGATTGTATCATTTTTAGACAAATATGTCATTGGTCAAGGGAATGCAAAAAAAACTATCGCTGTAGCACTACGAAACCGTTATAGACGGATGCAACTTAGTGAGGATTTGCAGAGAGATGTGATGCCAAAAAATATCCTAATGATAGGTAGCACTGGTGTTGGTAAAACCGAAATCGCAAGGCGACTTGCTATTATGATGAAGTTACCATTTGTCAAGATAGAAGCGAGTAAATATACAGAGGTCGGTTTTGTTGGTCGAGATGTTGAATCCATGATTCGTGATTTAGCGGCTAATGCCCTACAGATAGTCAGAGAGGAGCAGAACGAACTAAATCAAGGCAAAATAGAGGCATATATAGAGAACAAAATCATAGAGAAACTACTCCCACCACTTCCTGCAGGAGCTAGTGAACAGAAACAGGCTGATTATGAGAACTCTTTTGCTAAAATGCAAAAGAGATTTGAAGAGGGTAAACTTGACCACCTAAAGATAGAGGTTGATATGCCAAGCCCAACAATAGAGGTATCAGGTGGAGGAAATATACCACCTGAGATGGCAAGTGTCCAAGAGTCCATCATCAAAGTAATAGGTGGTCTAAACAAAAAAGGCAAGAAAAAAGAGGTAACTGTAAAAGAGGCAAAAAAAATCTTGGCTATAGAGGCTAGTGAAGAGCTTTTTGATGAAGAGAAGTTAAAAGACTTAGCTATAAAAAAGATAGAAGAGGGAGGACTTATATTTATTGATGAGATAGATAAAATTGCCGTTCCTGCCAACTCCAACTCTCGTCAAGACCCAAGCAAAGAGGGAGTTCAGAGAGATTTACTTCCTATAGTAGAGGGGTCAAATGTCCAAACACGAATCGGAATGGTAAAGACAGACCATATTCTATTTATCGCAGCAGGTGCATTTCATCTAAGCAAACCTAGTGATTTAATCCCTGAACTCCAAGGTCGTTTCCCTCTAAGAGTAGAGCTAGATTCCCTAGATGCAGAGGCACTATATAGAATCTTGACAGAGCCCAAAAACTCTCTTGTTAAACAGTACAAAGCACTTTTGGGTGTAGAGGATGTAGATTTGGTATTTGAGGAGAAGGCTCTACGAAGCATAGCACAATACTCTGCAATGGCTAATGAGAAGACAGAGGATATAGGGGCTAGACGACTTCATACTATTATGGAAAAGGTTGTAGAGGAGATTAGTTTTGATGCAGATGAACATGCAGGTGAGACTATTGTTATAGACGAAGCTCTAATTGACTCTAAATTAGAAAAAGTTGTAGATAGTGAGGATATTACTCGTTATATACTATAGATAGAGCATTATCAAAGAGAGATTTCATAATAAAATCTCTCCTACTCTTCTAAAAACCTCATCCCTATGAGTATTTATAAAAAAATGACCACCATTAAACTCATAATACTCTGCTATCTCTCTAAAATAGTTACTCCACTGCATTATTCTCTCTTTGGACATATCCTCTATACCATTAAAGAGATATGCTTTGGATTGAACTTTAGGAGTTTTAGGAGGATTATATGAGCCTACTAACTCAAGGTCAGCTCGATAGATTGGTAAAATAAGCTCCATTAACTCATCACTCTCTAACACCTCTTTTGGGGTGGCATTATGTGATACAAGTTTAGATTTCAAAGCCTGATTATCCAATAGATGTTCATCTTTTCCATAATACTCAAAAGGTGGTTTGGATGCAGAGATAACAATAAAATTGGCTCTATAGTTGCTATTTTGCTCTATCTTTTTGAGCAAAGCATATGCAATGACTCCTCCCATACTGTGTCCAAAAAATGCAAAAGGTCGTCTTAGATATGGTAATATCTCCTGATAAAGTCTCTCTACTAAAATATCCATATTAGTAATTGGTTCTTCTAAAAATAGCTCTCCTCTTGCAGGTAACTGTATTGCAAAAAGCTCAATATCTTTGGAAATTTTATCTCTCCATGGTAGATACATAGTTGCTCCCCCACCTGCATAAGGAAAACAGAATAGTTGCAATCCTCTTCTTTTATTGGTCAATGATTTGATATACATAGTTAACTCCCAAATCAAATTACAAATGAGGAGACTAAACCAATAAGCCCACCAAATAGACCACCCCAAACAACTAACCAACCTAGATGAGTATGAATAAG
>CAZSHP010000179.1:0-2561 GCA_964606545.1 uncultured Sulfurovum sp.
TATATCTTGAAAGTTATCTTAGGTCACTCCCAGAAATACTTCCAAAACGGCACAACCTCAATCCCTTTTATCACATTTTCTTGATTATAAGTTAGAAGTATCTGTTTGTTGATATTAAACTTTTTGCTTATCTCTATTAGCCCTTTTAATTCTCGCTCTTGGTTTCCGTTATGTAGCTCATAGCAGACTTGTATAGCTATAAGTTTATGTTCTTGTTTAACCAAAAAATCACACTCAAAAGAGCCATCATTAAAGATAAAAATCTCATTCCCTCTCTTTTGTAGTTCGCTATAGACAAGATTTTCAAAAAGCTTACCTCTATTTCCTGCAAAACGAAAAGAGATATTACCCAAAAAACTATTGTCAATGAGGTAGCCTTTTTTCTTGGAACGAATTTGCCCTTTGAGAGAGTAAGAGAACTGTTTTAACTCTTGATAGAGATAGCTATCCTCTAGGGCATAGATATAGTTTTTGACACTATTTTCATTGATTCCCAACGCTTTGGAGATAGTACTATAGGCATAGAGTGATGCACCATTACTTATAAGATAGTGAGTCAACTCTTTAAACTGCTTAATCTCTCGTATGCCATGATTTGCTACACAATCTTTGAGGATAATAGTCTCATAGTAGTTCAATATCAACTCTCGTTGATACTCTCTATCCTCTTTTTTATAGACCTCTGCAAAAGAGCCAAACTCTATCATTTTATCTATGATATTCAACACTTTTGGGGTACTATCTAATAGGTCAAAATAGCTTTCTATCCCCTCTATAGTATATATCTCTTTTAATGAGAGTGGATA
Organism: uncultured Sulfurovum sp.; assembly: GCA_964606545.1. GTDB lineage: Bacteria > Campylobacterota > Campylobacteria > Campylobacterales > Sulfurovaceae > UBA1140. The sequence goes on from CAZSHP010000179.1 coordinate 807, forward strand.
GACAACTGTTTTGATATATCTACCCGAAAGGCTTACAGTATATTCAGAGCTTAAAAGCGAAGAGTTAGAGCCTGTGATATAGATTTTTTTAACCACCTCATTGTCATAAATAGCTTTAATAAATTTCTCCCACATCTCCACATTTTGAATCTCATCAAAAAAGATATACTTAGGTTTGATTCCATTAATCTTTTCAGAGAGTTCTAGTAACCTATAGAGCTTTTTGGAATCACTCCAAAGTTCCGAGAAATAGGGGTCATCAAAGTTAATATAGAGGATTGAGCGAGGATTAACTTTTTCCATTAGATGATTGATGAGTAGTTTAAAGATAGTAGATTTCCCTGAACGCCTTATGCCTTGTATAACCTCTATCTCTTTGTAATCAATCTGTTTTATTAGTTTAGAGACAATATCTCTATGAAAAAGTCCCTTGTATGATTGGCTTTTCCAATGTTTGTTATGAGATATTAGTGCTTTTTCCATAGTATGACTCCTAAAAATTACTGTTTAGCATAATTATGATTATGTTATTTTTGTGATTATACTATTTATAATTATGTTTTTGTTGAAAGTGGGTGATTTTTTGGGGTTCTAGTACAAAAACCCAAACAACCAAAGAGGAATCTTATCCCCAAACCCAATCTCTATATTATCAGCCACCACAAACGAGTTAGGTATATCTTTTATCTGTTTAAATGATTTATTTTTTCCACCTATCTCAAATAAGTATTTCTCATTCACCAAAAAATCCCCTATTTTGGAGTAGTGAATGGTGTGTTGTAGATATAATTGATTGACAAAAAACTGCTCTCTTAGTGTGCCTATTTCGTGATTTTCACAATATGAGTAGTTTAGATTTGTATTGTTTAGGTATAGCTTTTCAGGTTTTATTAAAATTCCGTCTCCTTTTGAGCGTTGTCTTACCATTTTTGTCAGACTTCCTGCCTCTAAATAGTGTAGATAGTGGTAGAGTGTATTTCTATTTATCCCAATTTTGGTTGAGAGTTTAGAGATATTTAGCTCATAGGGTTTAGATTGACAAAGCAAGGATAGAAGCTTTTTGAGTTTAAAAATATTTTTGGGTTCGATATTAAAAATCAGTGGTAAATCGCTCTCTAATACCACATTGACTATCTCTAAAAGCTTTTGATTATAGTTGTTTTGGTTCTCTTTGTAAAATGGATAATACCCATACTGTAGATATTTTTTGAAATACTCAAAAGGTTTTATAATTTCATTAATCTCAAAGGCTATCTCTGTATGATTTTTTAAAATCTCATCAAGAGTATAAGAGCTAAATGATTCTCCTCGCTCAAACTCAATAAACTCTCTAAAACTCATCCCATTAACCCTATACAAAATAGCTCTTCGGCTCAAATCAGCTTTGGCATGTTCTAATTTCAAAGCACTAGAACCCGAAAAGATAACCTTTAAATCAAAAGTATCATAGATAGATTTTAGCTCCATCTCAAAGTTAGGATATTTATGAATCTCATCTATAGCCAAAACCTCCCCACCTTGCTTATAAAACTCCTCTGCTATCTCATAAAGAGAGTATTTGATAGCTTGAAAATGGTCTGCTGAAAAATAGAGTTTTTTATGTAGAGGGATATTTAGCTCTTTTAGATATTGCAATATAAAAGTCGTCTTGCCAACCCCACGACTTCCAATTATGCCTATAAGCTTCTCATTCATATCAAAGTTATGGTGCATATATCGTTTGAATTTTGTTTTGGTGTTTTTGAGGTAGATTAG
>CAZSHP010000180.1:0-2527 GCA_964606545.1 uncultured Sulfurovum sp.
CCCCGCTTATATCCCCATAGCTGAAGCTAGGGGCTTTACGCTATATTTTGGTAATGTTACAAGTTATAAAGATTTTGCAAGATTATCTGTTTTGAGAGATGAGTATAATCCATTTATTTATTAGGTGCTTTTAATGGGGGGGGTTGAGGTGATATGGGTTATACTATACCCCATATCTATGGATAGTTAAAAAAAGCTCTTTTCATATTTTCATTATTCTTAGAAATATTATCATTTTTTGGGTAGCTAAGTCTAACATATGCATTAAAATAGACAAAAAACTCCCTAATCTACCTCATGCTCAAATACAGAATCAAGCTCCTCAAACTCCAAGTGAGTTTGGATAGTCTCTGCTAACTCCTTATGAGTTATCAAACTATATGAAATTTTGCTCTCTAGAATATTGCTCCTACTATAAATATCACTCAAAACTTTTACATACTCACTATTTAAATATGGGGTAATCGTTTTTAAATCTTTTCGAATATCAGCTAAATACCCTTCGAAACCACTCTCTTTATAGTCAGGATTTAACTCCTCTTTGTCTACATCATAGACAGCCTCTAACATCTTTCTAAAGATAAAATCTTCAAAATTTTTCGCTAAAATCTCTGTCTCATTCATCTCATCCCAAATGTAAACTACAGCTGACTCACCATCTGTCTGTAGGTTGGTATAGAATGCAAAGACATTTCCCTCTTCTGTTTTGGCAAAGGGGATAAACTCATGTCTCTCTATATCCCATAACTCATCAAACTTAAAATCTAACATCTCCTCAGCTCTTAGCATCTCAAAATCAAAACCACCAGAGTGAAGTAGTAGGGGTGGGTTATCTTTGATAGTAGGATAGATAGTTTTTGCCCAATTCTCATTTGCTTTAAATGGAGTAGTTCTACCATTCATCCAGTCAATCATACCATCACTCCAAAGTCTTTTAAACAATTTTGGAAATTTATAATTATATTTTGACTCTAACTCTTTTATATTCATATTAACTCCTCGTATATATTATTTAGCTCTAAATGTAACATTTATATTGTATGGTGTTGAGCGATTATGTCTACCTAACCCCATACTATTTAGCTGATTTAGAAACTCTCTTAATCCTGAGCTAAGACTACCACTAGATGAGTGAAGAATAGTAAATCTAAAATGACCACTACTCTTGATTACTAGTTTTATCTTTGCACTCTCTCCTTTGTAGTTACTCTGTGCATGCCAATTACTTAATCGTCTCTGTACTTTTGCAATATAAGCATTCTCTACCCCTCTCTCTCTATTTCTATTTGATACTCTACCACTTTGATGAGTATTTTTGATTCTATCTGCAACAGAAGAGTTATGTTTTACTCTACTCTCTTTTGGTGGAGATTTGCTAGGTCTCTTTGTATCTATAGAGGAGAAGAGATTTTTAGCTCTCTCTCTAGCCTCTCTCTCTTTTTTGATTCGAGCTTGTCTAGCTCTCTCTCTAGCCTCTTTGTCTTTTTTGATTTGAGCCTGTCTAGCTCTCTCTTTGGCCTCTTTGTCTTTTTTAATTCGAGCTTGTCTAGCTCTCTCTTTAGCCTCTTTATCTTTTTTGATTTGGGCTTGTCTAGCTCTCTCTTTGTCTTTTTTAATTCGAGCTTGTCTAGCTCTCTCTTTAGCCTCTTTATCTTTTTTGATTTGGGCTTGTCTAGCTCTCTCTTTGGCTTCTCTGTTTTTTTTGATTTGAGCTTGTCTAGCTCTCTCTTTGGCTTCTCTATTTTTTTTGATTTGAGCTTGTCTAGCTCTCTCTTTGACTTCTCTATTTTTTTTGATTTGGGCTTGTCTAGCTCTCTCCTTGACTTTAATATCTCTTCTTGGCTCTTTTTTAGGAATTCTCTTTTTAGGTACAATTCTCTTAGGAGGAGATATTATAGCGTGTTTAGGGATAGATTTGATTTTTGGAACAGGTCTATTAGGAGTGGTTACTTTTGAACTCTTATTTAATAGGGTTCTATCACTATTAACAAGTGTGACAGTAACTCTATTTGAATTTTTCTCTACATAGTTTTTTGCTTTTTGTTTATGTACATTATAAAAGAGTAGTATTGCATATATAATAAGAAAGTAGATAGCAACAGCAATAATTCCAGAGGCTGTTTTACTCTTAAACATATTTCACCCCTATAGTGTCAAAAGTGATGCTTTTGTAAACCCACTCTGCTTTATCACTTTGAGAAGATATATGACATTTTCATATGCTATCTCTTTGTCTGCATTGATATATATTGGTTTACTCTTGTCCATATCACCTGTTTTTAGTCTAAACGCATCAGGGAATGTATCTAGTGTATACTCCTCTGAATTATAGTGAACAACCAACTCCTTATCTATCTCTACAGTCAATACCTTTTCGTCACTAACTTTAAGTGATTTTGAGCCATCAGGTAGTTCAATCTGCTCTTGATACTGCATTACAGGAATAGTAATCATAAAGATAGCCATCAAAACCAACATCACATCGATAAGAGGTGTGATATTTAAATCAGGGTCTTCATCCCAATTA
>CAZSHP010000181.1:0-2521 GCA_964606545.1 uncultured Sulfurovum sp.
TTTTTTAACGCTTCAGCAATCAACTCAACAGGGTTTTTAAATACCACATCTACATCTGATTGATGCAGAGAGTTGCTTATTTGCATACGACAAGCACTACACTCTGCACTCACTATTTTAGCTCCACTCTGCTCTATCATACTAGCTTTTGGTTTCCCTGCTAACTCTGCAAAGTGATACTTCTCTGTCTGCATTGTTACACCACCAAAACCACAGCATCTATCGCTTTCGCTCATCTCCTTTATCTCGTAGTTTTGTGATAATAATGCTCTTGGCTCTTTGTATATCCCTTGGACTCTTTTTGCATGACAGGCATCGTGATATGTTATAGTCTCTTCAAATTTCTTGCCTTTGGCTTCTAGTCTCTCTTTTAGGTCTGTATGTTTCTCTAACCACTCTGTAGCCATAAAGATTTTTCTATTTAGTTTTTTGGCTCTCTCTGCCCAATCTTGCATATTGTGGTTGTTGAAAAAGACCTCCCAATCATGTTTAATCATAGCAGAACAGGTAGCCTCAGGTATTATAATAGCCTCTACATCATCTATAAAGGTTTCAAAATACTCTATATTCTTTTTGGATAGAGTCTCAACAGTATAAAAATCGCCTGTAAAATAGGCAGGAGCTGAACAGCATAACTGCTCTTTGGGGATAAAAGCATCTATACCTAACTCCTCTAATATCTCTATAAGTCCATCACCAATATCTGTATAATTATAGTTAGCAAGACAACCGATAAATATCGCTACTCGTCTTTTGCCACCATGATTTATCTCCTCTGGATATTTGTTCATAAACGATATTTTACCAAGAGAGGGGAGTAGTCGTCCACTTTTAATGATAGGCATTGGAAATCGTGGAATCATTCCACCTCTTTTGGTATCATCTTTGAATCCACAAGTTCTAAATGTATAACCTAATTTCATCATTATATCCATAAGTTTACGATGTCTCAACAGAGTAAAAAATGCTTTTTTAAACCAAGCAATTCCAAACTTATCAGCTATATCAGCTCTGACCTCCTCTATTATCATATCTGTAGGTAAATCATTAGGACACACATCTGTACATGCTGTACATAAGAAACAGCTCTCAAAAATATCTTTTGCATTTTTATCTAACTCTAAATTACCTGCTTGATATTGACCTAAAAGGTCAATAAATCCTCTAGGAGATGTCACCTCATCAGCATTGACTCGATGTATGGTACAGATAGGAATACATTTTCCACACTTGACACAAGCATCACTAATCTCACTAAAATTAAAAATCTTCTCTACACTATTCATTATTCACTATTCACTATTCATTAATTTCCGTAACTATATCAGAAAATAGTAAAAAAATACCATATCTAAAAAGTAATATAATATATTTTTATCTTTTATAGTTGAGAAAATATATATATATTAAATTATTATGTAAATAATTAGATTTTTTTTTCAATTAATATGAATAGATAAAAATATTTTGTGTTATAATATCTTAATTCCTAAGAATTTTATTATTATTACTTATTGCTAATAAATAGCTTAAAAAGATAAAATAATAAAAAGTTTTAGGAAAATTATAAAAATAGGGGTTCATGTAATGAAAAAAACTTTTTTTAGAGTTTTAGTGGCAAGTATAGTGTTAGGCTCTTTGGCATATAGCTTACCTTTTACAAACAATAGTTACAACAGCAGTAGTGAGGAGGATAATTATAATTATAATTATGTTAATGATGATGACCTTAATAATATCATCAATAATAATCTAGTTTTAGCTAATTATCAGCAAAGTTTGGCTCTATTGGAGGCTTCAAAAAGTCTAATGGCACTCTCAACTCAGTTGTTGGATAATCATGCAAAATCAAGTCCAGGATATATAAATGCTATGTTAAGATTATCTGATGATATAGGTTCGATGGCAGATAAAATTGGTGAAATGTCAGATAGGATTGTGAGTTCAGAGTTACAAATAGGAGTTATGACTGATAAGTTTTTGGATGCACAAAAAAAACAAGATAATAATACAGCTTTAACACAAGCAAATATTTTAAAGGCACAAGAAACATTTGAAAAAATTCTTAAGGGATTTGGCTCAACAGATTGATGATTGTTTAAATCAAATTCTATTTAAATATTCGTAGGTAACTTAATTTTTATAAGTTACCTTAAAAAATCTTTTTTTTCCTATATAATATGAGTGCAACCTAAACCCCTACATTGAGAATAGCAAATAATATTGTAACCACCAACCAACCATTTGACAAAAATGATGAGAAGAAAAGAAGCAGAAGCTATATACTATCAAGGAAAAGAGGCAGTAGTTGCAAAACTATTAGAGTTTGATGCAAGACTAACAAAACTTGAATAGATGCTAGGACTAAATAGTAAAAATAGCTCAAAACCACCATCAACAGATGACCCTTTTAAAGATAAAGAGACAGATAAGGAAAAGCCAAAGCTAAAATAGATATAAAACAACCCCATGACTCAATATTCAAAAATGTATTTGATGATATAGATAACACAAAAGATTT
>CAZSHP010000182.1:0-2519 GCA_964606545.1 uncultured Sulfurovum sp.
ATTCTTAGGTAAGGCTTTTGTTCCTGTTTTGGGGTAGGTAGGTGGTTACCAAAAAAGAACCCCATCCAACAAGTTTGGCGACCGATAGATGGGGAGTTTTGGCATCTGCGACACCAAATATATTGTAGTCTATAATGACTTTGATATAGGTGTCTTTTTTAATAAAAAGGAGACAAAATGAGAGTAAAATTATCAATAGCATTAATCACTACTTCACTATTTATAGGGTGTGGAAGTGGTAGCAGTAGTTCAGGTTCAAATAGCAATCAAGAGGTTCATCTACTAAAAGCCCAACAAGGTACACAGAGTTATCTATTTTATGGGGAGGTTAATCCAAAATCATTAGGTGGTATAACAAATGTAAGAGTTTTTGATACAACTAATCCTCAAAATAAAATCATATCTAATGATGATACAACCGATAGTAGTTACCCTGTTGTATCAACAACTATGAGTTATAACAAGAGTGATAATAGTTATAGCGATATGTATGTGAGTTACCTATAAAGTTAGTGGGGATTATAGGATTAACAGGGCTATTAGTGTTAATGCTAATTTTAATTACTATACACAAGATGATTTTGATGCTACCTATTGGGGGATTGGGGGGAGGTATAGGTTTTAGATACTATACAGAGAGGTTACAAGAAAAAAATTAATGTGGGGTATTCTATTTTATTTCTATAGGTTATAATTTAAATTTCTATTTTGAATATAAACTCATCTCCTTTTTTATATCACGATAAAGCCCTGCTAACCATGGATGTTTATCATTTTTTATCTTTACCTCCATTTTTCTAAAATCAACAGGGGTTAGAATTACTTTGATGTTTTTTATCCCTACCTTTTCAGCTAAAAAGTATAACTCCTCTATATTATCATCTCCAATAGGAATACAACCAACAGTTACACTACTCCCATGTATCATAATATCTCCACCTAGGTTGGTTCTATTCTCTTTTTTTGCCATTTTTTTATCAAAAGCATTAGGGTAATCTACTCTCATAGAGAGATGAAATTTGCTGTTGGGATTGAGGTATGAGATACGATATATTCCCTCTGGTATCTGTCTATCTCCCTCTCTATATTTAGGCCCTAACCTACCTGAAAATGCTGTAAATGGATATGTCGTTAGGCGTACCCATTTTCCATGAAGCTCTGCCCAAACCTCTAGTAACTTCTCATATTTTATACCTATTAGAGTCAATTTTTTAGGATAAAAGACAAAATCAGAGTCTGCTAGATGCCGTTTTAGTCTCTGTTTTGATGATAATTTCTCTATAGGTACTGTTAGTTTTAGATTAATAACAGGTGGTATAGGAATTTGGTGTGGGTCAATATGAGTGAGATTACACTCAACTGGTTCTATATCTCTATGAATAACGCACTCCTTATAATATGGATACCATATATCTCGACCAAAAAAATAAAAGAGAATAATAGATATAGATATAAGTACTATAGCAGATAAAAAACTTCTAATTATCCTATTCATTATTTGCCATTCACTATCAACTATTTAGTAACATTTCAGCTATCTTCTTAGCTCCATCACTCTCAATCATCTCTTTTAGTTTGGTACTTCTTTTGGACATATCCTCATCCAATATAGATAGAAGCTTGGAGTTATCAAGCTCACTCTCTCTCATAATCCAAGCTACACCTCTCTCCTCTAAAAACTTAGCATTATAGTACTGATGGTCACTTGCTGCATATGGATATGGTATAAAAAGTGTAGGACAAGCGTTTGCCGATAGCTCCCATAGGGTTGATGCACCTGCTCTTGCTACAGCAAAATCAGCCTCTTGCATATAATCAGAGAGTTTATCTGTAAATCCAAATACAATTGCACCTATACCCATATCTCTATATGATTGCTCTACCTCTTGGATATTTTTCTCTCCTGCTTGATGTATGATTCTAATCCCTCTATCTTTTATAATCAGAGCCAACTCTAATGCGAGATTGTTGATAGCAACAGCACCTTGTGAGCCTCCTAGAAATATAACTGTTTTTATCTCTTTTCGAATTCGTGCTTTTTCAAAAAACTCTCTTTTGATAGGGTAGGATTTGATTGGACTACTCTCTTCATATGAAGAGATAAATGCTTTGGCATGTTTTCTTAGAATCTTGTTGAGTGAACCAATTGCTGCATTTTGCTCATGGATAACTATAGGAATTTTTAGTATCTTTGCTGCAAATGATGTAGGAGCTGCAGAGAATCCTCCTACACAAAATACCACTTTTGCATTGACCTTTTTTAGAATTTTTCTAGCCTCTATAGTTGCTTTGATAAGCATATAGATAGATTTGATTTTTCCAAATACTCCTTGGTTTACAACACCTTGAGTATTTAGGAAATGGACAGAGTTAAACTGCTTATCCTCACCAAACCAAGCTCTATCTTGACCTTTTGTAGAACCTATATAGATGAGGTCTTGACCCTCTAGCTCCTCTTTTACAGCTTTTATAATTGCTAAGTGACCACCTGTGCCACCACCTGTCATTACTATACTCAT
>CAZSHP010000183.1:0-2509 GCA_964606545.1 uncultured Sulfurovum sp.
GAGGAACCATAGATGCCACAGAGTGGGTAGGCCCTGCACTTGATAGTATGATGGGTTTTGCAAAAGCCGCAGATTATTATTATACAGGATGGCATGAACCAGGGTCAATTTTGGAGATTACCTTTAATAAAACTAGATGGGAGAAGCTAAGTAGTGAACATCAAGCTATAATAACTGTAGCTTCAGAGGAGATGACAGGTACAATGGTTCAGGAGTTTAGATACAAAAATGCAAAAGCACTCCAAGAGCTACCAAAAACTGTTCAGATAAAAGAGTTCCCAAAAGATATGATGGATGCTGCCAAAGTTGCTTTGGCTGAAGTGTTAGATATAGAGTCCAAAAAGAGTGAGGATTTTAGAAGGGTTTTAGCTAGTTATCGTGAGTTTAGTAGACTAAATAAGAGATGGGATGATATTAGTACCAAAAACTTTTTGGAGATAAGAGGGTAGAAGGTATTTTGCTAAAGAATTGGAATAAAAAGAAAATAAGACTATAATATGAAATGCTTATATTCTAAAGGGAGACACCATGAATCCATCAATCTATCTTATCCAAAGCCAAGACATAGAAAACAGCAGTATAGGTACAGGTTTCACTATATATCAGGATGCAGGTGGGAGCTATCTTTTGACCTGTGCGCATGTGGTGGAGCAGGTTAGAGAGCCAAAGATTGATGATTTTGTTGTGGAAGTTGTCGCTATTGGTTCTAGTGATGGTATAGATTTGGCAGTTCTTTATGTCAAAGGGTTGTTTTCCAAAATTTTTAGGCTTCAAAATAGACACTGCTCTAGTCGAGATGTTCTATTGAGAGGATATAGTGGTTTTACTAGAGACAAGGTTCAAGAGAAGAGTAGAGAGGCTCTGATTTTGGGACACAAAGTTACACTCAAACAGAAAAAGAACAACTCAATCTGTTACGCTTGGCAGATAGTAGCTAAAAATAGAAATCAGATAGAGGCAGGAAATAGTGGTGGCCCTCTAATCTGTGAGGTGAGTAGTAATGTGATTGCTGTTGTGAGTAACAACAAAGGGGTAACAGAGGGGTATGCTATCTCTGTGGAGCATCTCGCTGATATTTGGGAGGAGATGCCCTCTGAGTTGTTGGAGTTGGAGGAGAACCCATTTGTGGGGTTGAGTGCTTTTAGTCGTAAAGACTCAGAGCTATTTTTTGGTAGAGAGCAGGAGATTAGCGATGTAATGGAGTTGCTTCAAACAGAAGCGATTATTGCTCTAGTCGGAGATAGTAGTATAGGCAAAAGCTCACTTATCAAAGCTGGGGTTATCCCTCAATATCTCTCTATAAATGAGAACAATTTTGCTATAGAGAGTCGCCCTGCTCGAAATCCATTTAATGAATTAGCTACTGTTATCCCTTTTCGTAAGCTTGGATGGCAGAGTCCAGAGGATATAGCCCACTTTAAAAAAGAGCTAAAATCTCAAAATCCCGAAGAGATACGAGAGATGTTTGAGGATATTTTTATCAACAGAGAGATTGATTCACTACTACTCTATATTGACCAGTTTGATGAGCTATTTACTCTGTGTGATAGAGAGATACAGGAGTCGTTCCTCCAAACGCTTCTCTATATACTCAATAGCCAAACTAGCAAATTAAAGATTCAGATAGTTTTAACGATGAGAAAGGACTACATAGACATCCTAAAGAGCCACGAGGAGTTTTATGCCCAAATAGAGGAGTATATCTATCCGATAAGCAGAATGAGAATCGAACAGTTAAGACTCTGTATTATAGAGCCGTTGGAGAATAGTATTGTATCAGAGGAGGAGGCAAACACCTTTGCTGATTTTATACTCAAAGATATAGGCAAAGAGTTTAGCGAATTAGCCCCACTAGAGGTGGCACTAGCTCATATTTGGGAGCATAAAAAGAGAGACAATATCCCTCTACTAGAGAGCTATAGAGAGATAGGAGGGGTTAGAGGAGCATTGGAACAGCTAATCAGCGATACACTCAATGTCATAGGCAAAAAGAGAGAGGGGATGCTAAAATCTATCTTTTTGAGGGTAATAAAACTAGACAAGAGCATAGGTATCACAGGTCGCTTGGCAGATAGAGATGAGTTTAGTGTAGAGGAGTGGGAGTTAATAGAGTTGCTATCTTTTGCACTAGATAGTAGTGGTCATATAGCGATGTATAATGATGCGAAACTAGGTAGACTTCTAAAAATCAGGAGATACAAAGAGGGAGATAGAGAGATTGAGAGGGTTGAGCTGATACATGCAACTCTGACTAAATGGTCTCGTTATAGAGAGTGGCTAAAAGAGGTTACATATCCTCTAAAACGGATTCATGACTCTCTCATTGAAAAGAGACGAATATATAGTCAAAATGGTAAAAAGAGAGAGTTTCTATTAGTTGGATATGAGTTAGAGGAGGCTTCAAGACTCCTAAATGAGGACTATATAGAGCTATTGACCCCTGATGAGGTTGAGTATATTAACCAAAGCAGAAAAGAGGACAATCGAAACAAAACTCTCAAAAAGATAG
>CAZSHP010000184.1:0-2502 GCA_964606545.1 uncultured Sulfurovum sp.
GATAGAGAGTTTATAGTATCACTCATGAAACAAAATGATACTACTATAGATATATGTTTAGATTCTAGTTGTACTTCGATAAAATCTTATGAACCTAAACGACATATTTTAGAAAATTTGGATGAGAGCTTACGAAATGATAAAGAGTTTATCTCCCAATTTATAGAAGAAAATCCAAAACTTGTAGATGAGGTCAAATACAAAACCAAAGAGGAGCTATTTAAAGCTTATGAAAAGGAAATGGGTTGTCCTTTTAGATTTGCAGATGAAGCTTTGAAAAAGGATAGAGAGGTTGTTTTGTATGTGGTGGGTAAACCTTGTTGGATAAGAGACGATAGTACAGCTGCCATTTGGCAAACTTCGGCATTGGAGTTTGCAGATAAGACCTTTAGAAAAGACAAAGAGGTTGTTATAAAAGCTATAAAAGAGGGAAATTCTGACCCATTAGAGTATGCTGATAGCTCTTTTAAAGAGGACAAAGCGTTTATTTTGGAAAATATTCAATATAACGGCTATTTACTAAAATATGCAGATAATGCTTCTAAAAAAAATAGAGAGATTGTTTTAAATGCTATTAATCAACATCCTTCTGTTTTTGCCTATGTAGATGACTCTTTTAAAAAAGATAGAGAGTTTATTCATAAATTGACCAAAAGGTATTATGCAGGTATTTTTTTAAATTACATAGATGACTCTTTGAAAAATGATAAATCGTTTATGTTGCCTTATATCAAACAAGAGCCATATTTTTTGAATAAAGTAGGAGATAAACTGTTACATGATAGCTCTTTTATTACGGAGATGTTGAAATCAACAGGGTATGGTTTAGAGTATGCAACCAAAGAGCAACAGAAAAATAGAGAAATTGTCCTAAAGGCTGTGAAGTTTAAGGGGTATCAGTTACAGTATGCTGATAAGAGTTTAACTAAAGATAGAGAGATAGCTCTTTTGGCTGTTCAAAATAGTAATGAAATTGACGACGATTTGCCTTTTTTGTATGTTGATGAATCCCTAAAAAGAGATAAAGATTTTGTCTTGAAAGCGATTGAATCATCTCCTAGCACCATTAATTATCTCAATAGCACATTACAATCAGATAAAGAAATCTTGACTGCTCTTTTGACCAAATATCCTTATATGATTGGAGAGATTACTCAAAAATTTCATTTAGATAATGACTTTATTATCTCTGTTATTAAAAAGAGTGGTTATGGTTTAAAGTATGCAACCCCTGAACAAAAAAGAGATAGAGTGTTAGTTAGAAACAGTGCTTTGCTTAATCCTAGTAGCTTCAAGTATGCCGATGAGACGCTAAGAGCAGACAAAGAGTTTATCATAGAAATTATAAAATATGGAAATAGTAGTGTTTTAGATTATTGTGATAGAAGCATTCAAGAAGATAGAGCTTTTATTATTAGATGTATAAAAGAGACAGGTTATGGATTTCTATATGCTTCTGATAAAGATAAAAAAAATAAAGCATTGGTTTTATCTGCAATTAAAAAACATAATTGGTGGTTATTGAATTATCTTGATGATTCATTAAAAAACGATAGAGAAGTTATCTTAACAGCAATACAACAGAGTTCTCTATTGGAGAATTATATAGATGATAATCTTCAGCTTAATACAGAAGGAGGAGACTTTTATGTTTTTGATATGCTTGATAACTCTTTGAAAAAGGATAAGAGATTTCTTATTGAGGTACTTAAACATAACCCTTTTATGCTACAAGAGTTTTATCATAATTTCAAAAAAAACAAAGGGTTCCTACTACAAGCCCTAAAAGAGAGTAGCCCCAATTTTGATGCTCCAAAGCTCATTAGCCCATTTGTAACTATGATAGATGAGAGTCTCAAAAAAGACAAAGAGTTTATCGCAGAAGTATTGAAAATAGAGCCTAGACTTTTTAAATATATAGATGAATCGTTGCAAAAAGATAGAGAGATAATCGCTCTAATCGAAGAGATAAAACATCCACTTTGGAAAAAGATATTTACACCTCTAAATATATTGCTTGTTTTTCTATTTGGATATTGGTGGAGTGAGTCTAAAAAAAGAAATAGAAATAAAGAAATTATAAAAAGGAGCAAAGATGTTCAAATTAGAGATAAATAAAGATATACACCTAGAGCTAGTACACTTCTCTCACGCAAAAGAGATGTTGAAATTGGTTAACAAGAATAGAGAACTATTTAGCCAATGGTTACTTTGGGTAAAATCAGTTCGAGAGGTTGAGGATGAAAAAAAACATATTCAGAGTTCTTTAGAAGAGTATGCAAAAGGTCAACTAGTCAATTGCTCAATATTTTACAAAGGCAGATTGGCAGGTAATGTAGAGATTGGGATGAGAAAAGGGTACGGTATCAAAAAAGGAGAGCTTGGCTATTGGTTAGGAGCAGAGTTTCATGGAAAAGGGATTATGTATCAAGCCACAACCAAGATGTTAGAGATAGGTTTTGAGCAGTACAATCTCGATAAAATAATGCTAAAGTGTGCTAT
>CAZSHP010000185.1:0-2493 GCA_964606545.1 uncultured Sulfurovum sp.
AAAAGAGATGAGAGATTTGATAGAGGAGTTTTTTTTAAGAGAGACAATTAACATCTCACCCTCTCACTCCTAATCAAAAACTTTTGATAGTCTGTCTTGTACTCATCCATAGTCACATCATTAGTAAATATCTTATAAACCTCTTTGCTATCTCTAATGGGGTCTGCTAATACAAAATCTCGTTTGTCTCCTAAATCAATAAATATAAAGTCCAAGCTATTTACCTCATTTATAATCTCATCTCGATTTACTAAATAAACCTCTATATTATGCTCTATTAACTCATCCAAGAGATTTTTGACTCTTTGGGAAATCTTCTCTCTATCCCCAACTACAAAAATCATAGTAGTGGTGATACCTGCTACAGAATATAAATTCAAAAATTTCCTTTTTATCTCTAAGTTTTTTTGAGTTATATCCCAAAAAATACTCTTTTGGGTCAACTCCATAACTAAATATAAGGGAATATTTTTAATCTCCTCAACAGTATCTATCAACTCACATAAAGCCCGTTGATAATCATAGATAAAGTAGCTCTTTTTTTTAGAGATTTTTTGAAAGAGATTTTGAATCGCATAGAACTCTCTAAATGCCAAGCGATAATAGAAATACTCTCTATACTTACCTCGGCTTAGAGTCTCAAAAAATCTAAAAAACTGTTTTAGTCTATTGACATATTTTACAAAAGGAGTAACCTTTAACTCTTGGGAGTTAGGATTTAACCTATTCTCTATAGCAGATATGGACTCTGTCTCATTCAATATAAACTGCAAATCAAAAACTCTCTCATCTAGCTTCTCTTTGGCAAAGATAACCTTTTGAGAACGAGGTACTTTGTTATCTTGTGGCAGATAACCCATACTTGTCCCTACTATATATGGACAACTTGTATCATTGGTATCATGAAAAAGAAAATAGGAAGTAATATTATCTATAGATAGAGTAATAAAGATATTATTCTCATCCGAGAGAGAAAAAGTACCACTATAGAGACTATTTTCTCTCTCTACAGTGATAATTGTCTCATCTCTATCTCCCTTTATCCATTTTATAATCTTGTAATAAAAAATCCTCTTCTCAATCTCACAAAAAGAGTAAATATATATATAATCTGTCTTTATTTGAACTCGATTTCTATTATATAAAAAATGCTCTATCCTGTCTTCGAACTCTTCTATATTACTGTTTTGTCTAAAATCATCCAAACAAAATAGTGGTTTACCTCTTAGCTGATATGAGGAGAGTTTATAGTTTTGGAAACTCTTTTGAAAATCAGGAGTACAACCTATCCCTTTTGATAACCAACGACGAAGTACTATTTTTCTATTAAAAACAAACTCTCTCTTGGCATCCTTTTCACTATCTGTATCAAATTTATCTCTACGAAATTTATTATAATCTATCAGTGATTCAGTAAATTTATCTATATCCTCATTAAATATTTTTGTATAGATAAGCCTAAGTTTCTGTGTAAAACCCTCCATCTAATCCCCTTTTTAAAAATTTCAATAGTTTCGATATAAATTATACAAAAAAAGAATTAATTATAGAGCGTTTTTTATCAAAATAAGAACTCTACAAACCCCACAATCATGAGTTATAGCTATTTAGAAAAAAGTTTTAGAAAGTTTTGAAAAATTCTATTGAGAAACTTTTGATTCTCCTATAAACTGTCACTTAACTAAAACAACAGAGGAGATAGAGAATGAAACATTTTAGAAGTTCAATTCTTATTATGGTTATAGGTTTGAGTGTAGCACTCATGATAGGAGGATTTGGTGCGTTTTATATAGTAGCACTTTTGGCTATGTTGGAGGTCTCGTTATCTTTTGATAATGCTGTAGTCAATGCCAAGATACTAGAGACTATGGAAGAGAAGTGGCAAAAACGGTTCATCACATGGGGAATACCAGTTGCTGTTTTTGGGATGAGATTTCTATTTCCGATTATGATTGTGGCTATAGCTAGTGGTATGGGACTCTTTGAGACATTTGATATAGCACTCAATGAACCACTGAAATACAAAGATATATTAGAATCTGTAGATAAATTAATATATGCTTTTGGTGCTTCGTTTTTAATGATGGTATTTTTACACTTTATCTTTGAAACTGACCGAGAAGAGAAGTGGATAGATATAATTGAAGATTCCAATATGATTGACAAAATGGGTCGCATAAAAAGTATTCAGATGACAATAACATCTACTATCGGTATTATCTTGACCTTTGCAACAGAGAGTTATCAAATAGCAGGAGCTTACTTTATAGGAATAGTACTCTATACACTAATAGCTTCACTTGATGACCTATTTAATATAAACGGCATTAGAAGTGGGATTTTGGGCTTTTTGTACCTAGAGGTACTTGATGCGTCATTTAGTTTTGATGGTGTGATTGGAGCGTTTGCTCTAAGCTCTGATATTTTTGTAATTATGATTGGTTTAGGAGTTGGAGCTATGTTTGTACGAAGTCTAACTCTATATATGTTGGA
>CAZSHP010000186.1:0-2457 GCA_964606545.1 uncultured Sulfurovum sp.
ATATTATATTGTAATTTGTTCTTTTTTGTCAAATGGTTGGTTGGTGATTACGTTGGGGTTATCTACCATAAAAAATATATCGGATTTTTCATTATTGTGATTATCCATTATGTGAGTGCAAATTCTATTTTGACACCCTTTGAACTCAAAATCTTTAATCTCTTTTACATTACAAACTTTAGACAAAGAAGAGAGAAGTATAGGTATTCCAAACTCCTCCATATCTGAAAATAAGAGAGTCTCATTCTCTATTTTCTCTTTTAAAACTACCTTGTAGTTAGCATTGGAGAGTTCATTGTTATAGCTAAATCCCTCAATAAACTTTGTATTATCCACTATATTTATCCTCTCATCTTCCAAAGCTTCCCACTTGTTTTTCCAATTATCATCAGGTTGTAAAAACCTTGATTGCAATCTATGCACATATTGATATTTGCGAATCATACTAACTCCTTTGGAGTTTCCCCACGCTTTGAAACTTTGGTAAACTCTCTCATTAGGCAATATTAGCTCTATAGAGAGACGACTTTTATAAATCCTTCGTGCCTCTTCCAAATAGTCATAGATTTTATCCAAAAAGCTATTTAACTCTATATGATTATCTAAATCAATCTCTAAAATCTCATCAAATAGCCTATGAGTTTCACTATTGGCATATCTCCATGTCTCTACTTTAAACTTATCCATGCCATCTTGTTGAGAGATATTAATGAGTAGTGATAACTCCTCTACTTTAGGATTTTGGCTACAAGTAAAATTTTTAATATGAGAGAATTTGACCCTTTTGAGATACTGCACAAAATCTATAACTGTTTTATGAGGATGATTTTCAAATAGTGCAATAATAGGAACACAACCCTCTTTAACCATACTAAGCTCTAACAATCTATCAATAAGCCCCTCAACACTATTGGGCAGAGAGGCAAAATAACTAATAGGAAGATACTTATAGGCTTTGATTTTTAGTTTTTCTATTGGCATATCTTTTAATAGTGCTTTTAGAGCCAAAATTTGAGTTGAGTTTTTTATTTCGGTGTCGGAGGGTTCTATTTTTTCTTTTTTATTGGAATTATAGATATTTATAATTCCACCACTACTATTATCAATTTTTTCTATATAATTTCTTGTCTCAATCCATTGACCATCTTCATTTTTATCATAATATCTATTCGCAACAGAACTATATATTTCAAGCATCTCTGAAATATCATCCCAACTCCAAACAATAATAGAGATATTATACTCTTGAGAAAGTTTATTTGCTTTATCTTGTAAAGAGGTGTCTCGTTTAAAAGAGTTTGCAAAAATAAATGTTTTGACACTGTATTTTTTATTTTTGATAAACTCTTCTGTTGTAGCTTTTGTCTCTTTTTCTAAATCATTTAACAAATCTTTTAAAATAATACTGTCACTTCGAGTAAGAAGCTTATTTTTGCATTGATGTAGTATGAACTCATTATCCTTTATCCACGCATACCCATCAATCCCATGTTGTTTCTGCCCCTTACGACCATAAATCTGAAATTCCAAACCATACTTTGCTGAACATAAATCATTTACCAAATCTTCAAACTTCTTTTCATCTGTTAGTGGTTTCCATTGATAATCAGCCATGCAACTCTTCCCATTTTTCTCATAAATATATTATAGCAAAGATGTATAAATATAATGTAACTCGCAAGAAAACTTATAATAGAGAATGAAGTGATTTTTTGAGAATGGATTAACCCTATAACATACAAAAAAATAATTCCTTAGGCAACTTCAAAAGTGTAGTTATGCTACTATTACAACAAAAAAATAGGCTAAGAAAATGTTTAACTTCTTCCAAAAAATAGGTAAAGCCCTAATGACCCCAATCGCTGTGCTACCAATAGCCGCTATTCTACTACGACTCGGTTTTGGAGATATCTTTACAGGAGAGATAGCCAATATCATGAAGGTAGCAGGAGAAGCTGTATTTTCCAATCTTGATATGCTTTTTGCTGTAGGGATAGCCTATGGACTAGCAAAAAACAGTGATGGAGCAGCAGCCCTATCGGGTGCTGTTGGACTACTTATCTCAAAAGCTGTCTATTTAGAGATTGACAAAGACCTAAATATGGGAGTATTTATAGGTATTATTATCGGTATAATTGCAGGTGCATTATATAACCGTTATCATACAGTTAAACCACCAGAGTTTTTGGGTTTTTTTGGAGGAAAACGGTTTGTGCCAATTATTACTGCTCTATCAGCTATAGTTGTGGGAGTACTTGCAGGTCATTTTTGGCACTATGCACAGGGTGGGATTGATGCCTTTTCCAATGCCATTATTGGTCTTGATGTGATAGGAAGTTTTATCTATGGAACACTAAACCGTCTACTTATCCCACTAGGTCTGCATCATATCCTAAACTCCGTATTTCTATTTCAAGTAGGGGATTATGAGTATATCAAAGATGGAGTTACAGTAGT
>CAZSHP010000187.1:0-2454 GCA_964606545.1 uncultured Sulfurovum sp.
AAGCCACAATAGGACAAACCTCACACTGAGGAGTCCGAGGCAAACATATAGTCTGCCCAAAGCTCACAACAGTAAAATTGAGTCTGTTCCAATACTCTTTTGGCACTTTAGTAGATAACTCCTTTTGAGTCTCTTTTTCATTTTTAGTGTCAATAAACCCCAACAAATTCGGAATCCTATGCACATGAGTATCGACAGCAATAGTAGGAATCCCAAAAGCATTATTTAGCACAATATTCGCCGTCTTCTCCCCTACCCCTCTGATGCTCAAAAGCTCTGCCTTACTCCGTGGTACTGTGGAGTTAAATCTATCTATTAGAGTCTGAGATACCTCTTGGAGGGTTCTAGCTTTTTTACGATACATCCCTGTGGGTTTAACTACCTCTTCTAGTTCATCTATGGGGATATTTATCATCTGTTGTGGTCTATTTGCTATTACAAAGAGCTTTTTGCATACTCGTGCTGTATTTTCATCTTTGGTTCGTAGACTTAAAAGAGTTGCCATCAATATATTATAAGGCGTTCGTTTGAAGCTATTTTTTAAGATATTGCTAGGGCTGTCATTAGGAATATTCTGCTCCAAAATATCCAAAACTTCCAAAAACTCTTTTTGATTCATCAATAAAATCCTCCTACTTTTTTCTGTGAATGGTTAAAAATATAGACACCAAGCAAGACCAAAAAGCTAATAAAAACCATAATCCCACTATAGATATGAGCTGAGCTATAATCCATAATCTCCACCATCTCATAGATAGCAATTGATGCAACCTTGGTCTGTTCAGGTATACTACCCCCTATCATCAAAACCACCCCAAACTCCCCAACGGTATGAGCAAAAGTAATAATAATCGCTGTTAACAAAGAGGGCTTAATATTAGGCAGAGCCACTTTTAGAAGTGTAGCAGTTCTGCTCTTGCCTGATATATAGGAGGCTTCTAGCATATTTTTGTTAAGTGCTTCAAACCCACCCTGCAAGGGCTGAACCATAAAAGGCAAAGAGTAAAAACAACTAGCAATCACCAACCCTGTAAATGTAAAAGCCAAATCCACATAACTAAATGCCACCAAAATATAAAACCCCAAAACAGAAGGAGGCAATACAATAGGCAGAGCCGTTATAGCTTCGAGCAGTGGCTTGGTTTTGGAGTGAGTTTGAGAGAGATACCACGCTAGAGGTAGGCTTAGAATAAACAAAATCAGAGTAGTTAATCCTGCTAGTTTGAATGATAGTAGGAAGGGGGTTAAGTCTATATCTAACATATCTCCATCAACCCCAACAAAACCCCATCCATAAACTCCTCATCCGACCTATCAGGCAGAGAGGAGTTTTCAAGCTTCTCTTGAACTACTGTTAACTTCTTGTCTATATAATCCATTACATCCTCCAACTCCTCATGTCCCTCTTTTATAGATGTGATATAGACTCTATTTTTTAGAGGAAAAGTTATAAAATTATCATCAATAAGCTCTTCGACCTCATCTATAACTCTAACAGCATGAGAGAGTGCTTTGAAATCCACACCTTTGGCTGATGCTCTAGCTCGATTACCAAACTGCTCCTCCATCTCTATGATTCTTTGGGAGAAGTATTTGACTGTGACAGTTCCCAAAAAGCGTTTGCCTAACACCTCTACATAGATACCCTCTTTTGCTTCTCCCGAACCACGAGAGGTTGGGGCTGTTATAAATTTGATATATTTATATCTTTTTTCAGAAAATAGTTTTTCTATTGTGGGGTACATTATCTCTAACTTCTGCTCTCCTTGCTCTTTGACCAACGCATTAAAGTACTCTACAAATAGATGCAACTCATTAAATCTCTCTCCTCTAACATTATAGATTTTGCTCTGCCCTACACAGTAGCCCAAAAATGAGTGTAGATTTTTGTTATAAAATTTTCTATAGTTTTGCATTATCATATCGGTAAACTCTCTATCACTATAGACCTGCGTATCTGCTCTAAAGAGAGAAAATAGAATATCTATAGCACCTGTTTCGCCTTTTTTGAGGAGTGAAAACCACTTATAGATACTAAAAAGTTGCAAATCTATATCATCTTTTGAGTTTCTTGTATTATTGCTGTTGGAGTTGAAGTTATAGTGTTCTATATCTCTCTTTAGAAGAACAGACTCTCTGCTTGGGATAAAAATCCCCTTGTAGTCTGTATCGGAGTTTGGGTTATCTGTGCCGTAGAGTTTTGAGCCGTATTTGGTGATATAGACTACTTTGTAGTTATATTGTTTCTCGAACTCTTTTATAAATTGTTCTATTTTCATTTTTTTTCCTTCTTCTTAACATAGAGATACCTCACTCCCCTTAAACAGCACCAAAACCTCATCCCCCACGCTTAGCTCCATAACCAAAGATGCCTCTAGTGAAATCAGGCTTTCAAACAAAACCCCCTCAATATCAACTCCTATACTACTCAAGAGTCCTCCATTATTGACTCGT
>CAZSHP010000188.1:0-2396 GCA_964606545.1 uncultured Sulfurovum sp.
TATGAGGTTCGGATTCCTGATGGGATTGTTTATGTTAATGGGTTGCCTTTGGTGGTTGTGGAGTTCAAGAGTGCCATACGAGAAGAGGCTACTATTTATGATGCTTATAAGCAGTTAACTACACGATATAGACGAGATATACCTGAACTTTTTAAATATAACGCCTTTTGTATTATTAGTGATGGGGTTAATAACAAAGCAGGGTCTTTTTTTGCTCCTTATGAGTTTTTTTATGCTTGGCGAAAGATAACAGGGGATGAGGTTAGTGTGGATGGGATTGATTCGCTTTTCTCTTTGGTTCATGGGATGTTGAACCGAGAGAGGCTTGTGGATATTGTGCGAAATTTTATCTATTTCCCTGATAAATCCTCTATAGAACAGAAGATTTTGTGCCGTTATCCTCAATATTATGCTACCAAAAAGCTATTTAGAACTATTGGCAAACACCAAAAGCCACGAGGGGATGGAAAAGGTGGTACATATTTTGGAGCAACAGGGTGTGGCAAGAGTTTTACTATGCTCTTTTTGACTCGAATGGTTATGAGGAGTGTGGAGTTTTCTAGCCCTACTATTGTGTTGATTACCGATAGAACCGATTTGGATGCACAACTAAGCCAAGAGTTTACCAATGCCAAAAACTTTATTGGTGATAGTGGTGTGGTGAGTGTGGCAAGTCGTGATGATTTGAGAAAGAAGCTTAAAAATAGAAAGAGTGGTGGGGTCTTTTTGACGACTATTCACAAATTTACCCAAGATACAAGGCTACTTAGTGAGCGAAGCAATATTATCTGTATCTCTGATGAGGCTCATAGAAGTCAGATTAACCTCGAACAGAAGATTAGAGTAGATAAAGAGGGGGTCAAAAAGAGTTATGGGTTTGCTAAATATCTACATGACTCTTTGCCAAATGCTACTTTTGTGGGCTTTACAGGTACGCCCATAGATGCAACACTTGATGTCTTTGGAGAGATTGTTGATAGCTACACCATGACCGAATCGGTGCGAGATGAGATAACAGTGAGGATTGTTTATGAGGGGCGAAGTGCCAAAGTGATACTTGATAATAGTAAGCTTGAAGAGATAGAAGCCTACTATGCCAAGTGTGCCGAACAGGGTACGAGTGAATATCAGATAAACGAGAGTAAAAAAGCTGTAAGTAGTATGAATGCTATTTTGGGCGACCCTGATAGGATTGAAGCAGTAGCCAAAGATTTTGTAGAGCATTATGAGAAGAGAGTTGCAGAGGGAGCAACACAAATGGGCAAAGCTATTTTTGTAAGTAGTAGCCGATTGATAGCTTATGATTTGTATAAGGCTATTATTAGATTGCGTCCAGAGTGGGCTAAGAGACGAACAACTATCGAGAGAATGGAACTAAACGAACAGGAGCAAAAAGAGATTTTGCCACTAGAGCAGATTAAACTCATTATGACACGAGGAAAAGATGATGAGAAGGCTCTATATGAGATGTTGGGAACAGATGAGTATAGAAAAATGCTCGATAAGCAGTTTAAAAAAGAGAAATCAAATTTCAAAATAGCAATTGTAGTTGATATGTGGCTAACGGGGTTTGATGTGCCATTTTTGGATACCATCTATATAGATAAACCGATACAAAAACATAATCTAATTCAGACCATATCAAGAGTCAATAGAAAGTATAAGAGCAAAGATAAGGGGTTGGTGGTTGATTATATAGGGATTAAAAAGGCTATGAACCAAGCCTTAAAACAGTACTCAAAAGGGGATGAGAAAAATTTTGAAGATATAGAAGCATCCATTATAACAGTAAAAGACCATTTGGATTTATTGGATAGACTCTTTTATGGTTTTGATAGCTCAAAATATTTTAATGGTTCGCCACTAGAGCAACTCCAAACACTTAATCTTGCAAGTGAGTTTGTGCAACTAACCAAAAAACAAGAGAGTAGATTTATGGGGCTAGTTAAACGACTAAAGATTGCCTATGACATCTGTTGTGGAAGTGAAGAGTTTAACCAAAAGCAGAAAGATACCATACACTTTTATCTAGCAGTACGAACCATAGTAATAAAGCTAACCAAAGGAGAAGCACCTGATACAGCCACTATGAACAGAAGAGTTCAAGAGATGATAAAAGAGGCGTTGCAGAGTGAGGGGGTTGAGGAGATTTTTAGATTAGGAGCAGATGAGAGCGAGATAGATATTTTTGATGAGGATTATCTACAAAAGATAGAGAAGATAAAGCTACCAAATACCAAAATAAAACTACTCCAACAACTATTGGCAAAAGCACTTGATGAGTTTAAAAAGGTCAACAAGGCTAAATCTGTGGACTTCTCTAAAAAGTTTAAAGCGTTGGTAGATAGATATAATGAGCGAAAAGAGTCTGATATATTACAGAGCAGAGTATTAGA
>CAZSHP010000189.1:0-2382 GCA_964606545.1 uncultured Sulfurovum sp.
AAATTGATAGATTTTGGTGAGCTATTGAAGCGTGGCTTTTGTTGTTTTTGCCTATGTATTCCACCTCAGAGAGGATGGAACAAGAGCGTGATTTTAGGTGTAACAAATAAACCGTCCAGAAAATACTGTTACTATTAGTGCATCAGGAGCAAATGCAGGTTATGTAAACTTATGGAAAGAGAAAATTTTTGCATCTGATTGTATCACAATAAATTGCAATAATAAAATATTGGTTGTTTTTTTATTTAATGTATTAAAAGTACTACAAAAAGAGATATTTTTATTGGCAAGGGGTTCTGCTCAACCTCATGTCTATCCTGATGATATAAAAAATATAAAAATCCCTCTACCTCCATTAAAAATCCAAAAAGAGATTATAAAAAGATGTGAGCTTATAGATAATGAAGTAATTAAGGCTAATGAGGAGATAGAAAAGTCAAAAAAAGAGATTTTTTTAGTTATAAGTAATAATAAGAACTCAACAGTTAAAAAACTTCGTGATATATGTGATATGAAAGCAGGAAAGTTTGTTAAAGCTTCTCAAATAGAGCCTGATAAAAAAGATGGATTATATCCATGTTATGGAGGTAATGGTTTAAGAGGTTATGTCAAAACATCTACACATAATGGAGTCTACTCTATTATAGGACGACAAGGGGCATTGTGTGGCAATATCACTTTTGTCAAAGATAGATTTCACGCTACAGAACACGCTGTTGTGGTCACTCCAACTATTGAGCTAGATACCAAATGGTTATATCATAAATTGGTTATAATGAATCTCAACCAATATGCAACAGGTGTTGCACAACCTGGTTTATCTGTTAAAAATTTAGAACCTATTGATATTGAAGTTCCTGATTTAGATACCCAAAAAGAGATAGTCCAAAAAATAGAAAAACTAGAATCAAAAATAACCAAAGCTCAAAGCATAATAGATAGAGCAAGTGAGCGAAAAGAGGCTATTTTGAGGGAGTATTTGGAAAAATAATCTTTTTTAAATACTCTATCAAAACCTATTAACCAACCCCATAATCCTATCTCTAACAGCAGAAGCGATAGGGGCATCTTTTGACTCTCTCCTATCATATCCACACCTCTTGAAAATATCCTCGGGTGGTTCTGCTGTTTTTACTCTGATATTTTTAAACTGATAGATAAACTTGTTATCTATTTTGCCTATATCTAGTAGAGTATCACAGTCCCTATCCATCATTAGGCTTTTACCCAAAAACTTATGATATTTGGACTCCTCTATAGGCAAGATATAGAAGTTTTTCCACTTCTCTTTGATAGCTCTATGGATAGAGTCTAATTGCTCTATGCTTATTCTGTTATTTAGTTTATCTAGCCAATGTTTTAAGTTGTTTTGATTATATCTAATAGAGTTTCTCTCACAATATATTACCCATCTAGCTAGAGCAGTATGGTTAAATCTGTAGTTTGATATGCCTTTTATTGAGAGGAGGTTTTTTTTGATGCTATCTACTCTTTTTGGATTTATCCTATTTTTTAGTAGTGTCTGCTCAAAAATAGATTTTTCTTTTGGTTTTTCTACCTCTACTTTCTCTTTTGGAACTACTACTTTTTTTCTGCCTTCAGTCTCTACTTCTCCAAAAATCTCGGTAATCTTCTTCTTGGTATATATAAAAAAAAGGTGAATATAGTAGTATTGTCTCTTCTGTACGACCTCTATAACCTTCATCTCTTTTAGGATTTTTTTTGTTTTTTTGACTCTATCAATCCCCCAATTTAGCCCTTTAGCTACAAAACCATCTGTAGCTAGAGGTTGGTTTGTCTTTTGGAGATTGGCATGATGGATATAAAAGGTATAGAGAGCCAATAGATTGGCAAAATCTTTTCCATGATTCATAAATCTCTGTAGCAGATAGGTATTTATAACAATTGCTTGGTCTATTGGTTGCTCTTGCATCTCTGTTGCCTTTTATTATTTTTTATTTTGGCATTGTAGCAAAATATATCTTTATTGTCAAGAGAAAGTTTCTAATAAGTATCTTATTCTAAAATTAGTGTTTTTAAAATATCCTTTAGTTCGCTAGATTTTTTTTCTTTTAGCTTTAATCTTCTAATCTCCAAGTATAATTCAAGAGCTTTTTTTAGTTGCAAACTAATTTGATTGGTTGAAACAGAACGCCTTAAATTACTCTCACTATAACCAATCTCCTCCCCAAGCTCTTTATATGTCATCCCCAACTCCTTAGAGACTCTTTTAACCAAATGTACCTCTTTCTCTTCCAAAACCGACACTCCTTTTTTGCAAATATTATACCAAAAAATCAGGAAAGAGAGACCTTTTCTTGTAGAGACTTTACCAAAATATAGCGTAAAGCCCCTAGCTTCAGCTATGGGGATATAAGCGGG
>CAZSHP010000190.1:0-2368 GCA_964606545.1 uncultured Sulfurovum sp.
ACTATACAAGGTATTAATTTTAAATATTGTAAAACTATACAAAAAGGAGACGGCTATGCTTATGCAGTGGCAACAATCAAACAATAATGAGTTCTACCAATTCCTCCCCGTCCCTTGTTCTTTGAACTCTCTTCGAGCTTGTAGCTCTGCTACTCTCTTTGAGCAAATCATAGAGACCTTGCGTGGACGAGGCTTCCTTGGAGATAGAGGATGAAAGTTCTTCTTTTTGCTATTCGTTCGAGTCATAAAAAGTTTTTTATAGAACTTAAAAAAGAGGATTCAAATCTTTTTGATATTGTTTTTCCAAAATATAGATTTGTTTTTACACTAAGAGGACTAAAGGATTTAAAGCATATCAATCTTGAACCTGCTATTACTTTTGCTGTAGAGGAGTTTCGTATCAAGGTTATCCCTCTTCCAAAGGTTATTTTAAATCTATATTTTAGAAGTTTGGCACTCTTTTATTATCTTGTATACTATTCTGTTATTGATAAAAAATATAGTGCGATTTTACTTTGGAATGGTGGTAAGTGTCGTCAGCGTGTTGCTATTGAGATTGCTAAGCTTCATGGTATCAAAACTATTTTTTTTGAGAATGGACTTTTGCCCAATAGATTGGTATTGGATAACAATGGGATTAATGCTGATAACTCTGTTCCTAGAGATAGAGTGTTTTTTGAAAATTATCATAATAATTTATCACTTCCTAATAGTTTAATACCTAGACGACCTAAGAATCAAAAGAAGTTTCAAACATCTCTAGTCTCTTTGCCCGAATCTTTTATATTTGTTCCTTTTCAGGTTGATTCTGATACCCAAATTATTACTAACTCTAAATGGATAAAAGATATGAGACAACTATTTGATACTATAGAACAACTCTCAAAAGTAGTCTCTTTGAAGTTTGTTTTAAAGGAGCATCCATCTAGTAGTAGAAACTATCCCGATTTGCACAAGAGAGCAGATATAAGTGATAATATTAGCTTTGCTAATGGCTATCCCACACAAGAGCTGATTGAGAGAAGTCTAGCTGTTATAACTATAAACTCTACTGTTGGGGTAGAGTCTCTTCTCTTTAAAAAGAGAGTTGTGGTGTTAGGAGATGCTTTTTATCGTATTGACGGGATAACCAAAGGGGCAGATAATCAAATAGAACTACAAAAGGTGATTGAAAATTTGGATAGTTGGATATTTGAAGAGGAGTTAGTGAATAATTTTTTGAAGTATCTCTATTATGACTATCTGATTCCAAAAGATGAACATCTTTATCAAAATTTTTATAAATTTATTAAGAGAGTAATCTTATGAGGATTGATTGTTATTTAAAAGAAATGAAAGGTTAATATGGCAGGAAAACATACATTAGAAGGTAAAAATGCTAAAATAGCAGTTGAAATGCTTCAAAAAGTTACTGATATTTTGGACAAAAGAGATATAGAATATTGGCTAGAAGGAGGTACTTTACTCGGTATCATTAGAGAGGATAGGCTTCTTCCATGGGATAATGATATGGATATATCATTGACAGAAGATTATTATGATGCTATCTTAGATGCTATTGACGATATAAAAGAGTTAGGTTATATGGTTTGGTCTAAAGAGTTTGAAAAAGATGAGCCACCTTTTAAAAAAGGAGTAAAAAGAATAATAAAAATAAGAAATAGAAAATTGTATTTTATTCGTGGAGAGGTGGCTTTGGATATTTTTATTAAATTTGAAAAAGATGGAGAATATTTTTGGCAAGTATCTAACAAAAGAAAATCTGTTCCTTCACATTTTTATAATAATTTAAGAGAACATCGATTTAAAGGCAAGAGATATTTAATTCCAAAAGAATCAGAAGAGTATCTTACTTTTAGATATGGAGATTGGAAAATACCTATAAAAGAGTGGGATACTTCCAAAGATGATAATGCTGTAAAAGGTGATATGTCAATAACCTCCCCCAATCCTTGATGGATATAAAGGAGGCTTGATTGACCAGATTGAGTTGCTAGAGATAGTCAACTACGATATTTTTGTTATCACACCTTGGAGTGCTTCTCCAGCTCCAAGCTCTGTGTAGGCTCTTTAAGTTGGGTTAAAGCCCTGTGAACCTAAGGACGATTTGCCATTGCAAACAAGCATTTATATCACTATCGAGGAGAGAGTCGCAAGACCGTCACCACCGTAAGGTGCGTTAATTTGAAAAAGGATTGTAAATGGTTTTTGTATTAAGCAGAAACAAAACTCCTTTAGCCCCCACTCGTGAGGCTAAAGCTAGAATTTTACTAAAAGAGGGAAAGCAGGTGATATTGTAAAAGCAGTAGTTAGCAAAGGAAAAAAGATAGGAACTTATCTTGGAAAAGTAGCTGTTAGAGTTAGTGGT
>CAZSHP010000191.1:0-2365 GCA_964606545.1 uncultured Sulfurovum sp.
GGTTATGAAAGATAGTGGGGTTGAGTGGTTGGGGGGAGTTCCTGAGCATTGGGAGGTAAAAAAGTTAAAATATATATCACAAATATTTAGAGGAAAGTTTACTCATAGACCAAGAAATGATTTATCTTTATATGATGGAAAATATCCATTTTTTCAAACAGGAGATGTAGCTAGAGCAGGAAAATTTCTTTTTAAATATAGACAAACTTTAAATGATAAAGGATTAAAAGTATCTTCTTTATTTCCAAAAGGAACAGTAGTTATGACAATCGCCGCGAATATTGGAGATATTGCAATTTTGGATATTGATGCTTGTTTTCCTGATAGTATAATTGGATTTAAACCATTTAGATATATTGATAGAGATTATTTATATTATGCTCTCTTTATTATGAAGGAAACATTTATGAATGCTACTATTAAAAATACTCAAATGAATTTAAATATTGATAGAGTAGGAAATAATTTTATCACATTACCACCCATAGAAGAACAAAACGCTATTATTAAATATATTCAAGAGAGTAGTAGTAAAATAGATAAAGCTATTAATCTAAAAAAGAGAGAGATAGAGCGACTCAAAGAGTTAAAAGAGACATTGATAGATGGGTGTGTTATGGGGAGGGTTAGGGTTTAAAGACTCTAATTTTTGAAATATTGAATCCGTAGGGTTGGCTTCAGCCAACCAAAAATTGAGTCCGATTTCTGATATTTGGTTGGCTGAAGCCAACCCTACGGTTCTTTTGTAAACCTTATTTGCAATTATTTTTAGAACAAGCTACAACCACACCTTGCCATGGTGTTGATAATTTTTTTGTTGAGTGGCTCTGCCTATGGGGTATTTTTATTGATTTTGTTCTTTTACGATGCTAATTTACCACTCTCTATCAATAGATTAGCTTTTAACCAAACAATAATACAAAATATTGTAAGGTATACCAAACAATTAAGAGGTAAATCATGGAAAAAACAGAAATAATAGAGATATTGAATGAGTGGAACTATTGGGATAGAGAAGTTCCTGCTACGGTAAAAAGAGATTTTTATGATGATAAAATCTCTAAATTTATAACCAAAGATGAGGTTGTAGTAATAAAAGGGGTGCGTCGTTCTGGGAAATCTACGCTGATGTTGAACCAAATACGAAAACTGCATATTGAGGGTGTTCCTAAAAATGAGATACTCTTTGTGAACCTAGAAGACCCACGATTTATTAATCATCTCTCTTTGGAACTATTTGAACTTATCAAAGAGAGCTATTTGGAATATCTAAACCCAAAAGGCAAACCCTATATCTTTTTGGATGAGGTTCAAACCGTGCCAAACTGGGAAAAATGGGTCAATAAAGAGGTGGAATTGAAACAATCTTTTGTGGCTGTTACAGGTTCTAACTCATCTCTGCTTAGTTCAGAGATAGCCTCTGTACTTACAGGTCGTTATCTATCTGTTGATGTCTATCCTCTTAGCTTCTCTGAATTTTTAAGCTTTAAAAATATTGAAGTTAACTCAAAATTTGATTTGATTTCAAAAAAGATTGAACTCAATAGAGAATTAACCCTCTATCTCAAAGATGGGGGATTCCCTCGTTTGGTTGATTATCCTGATGATGAGAAAAAAGAGCTTTTAATCAGTTACAAAAACTCCATCTTGCTCAAAGACATTGTGGCACGATTCAGATTGAAAAACTTTGCAGTGCTAAATGATATAACAGCCTTTTTGGTAGCAAACTCAGGGATTATTCAGAGCATTACAAAGCTCAAAAATAACTTCTCTATCTCCCACGAGATGGCACAAGACTATGTGGACTATCTCAAAAAAGCCTATCTGATTTTTGAGATAAACAAGTTTGATTACTCTCTGAAAAAACAGCGAGTCAATGAAAAAAAATACTACAGTATTGATTTTGGTCTCTCAAATCTCATGCGTGTACCTAACCGAGAGTTTAGAGGTGCAGATTTGGAGAGTATGGTCTTTTTGGAACTCATAAGAAGAGGTTACACTCTGTACTACTACAAAACCTCAAACAATTTAGAGATTGATTTTGTGGTTGAAAAAGATAACCGTATCGTACAACTGATACAGGTCTCAAAAACGCTAAAAGATAAAAAAACACGAAAAAGAGAACTAGCCCCTTTTTCCAAAACAAAAAAAGAGCTACATCTTGATGAAGTAGATTGTATAGTGATTAGTGAAGATATGACGCAGAGTTTAGAGGATGGCGTGAAGTTAATAAATATTAAAGAGTGGAGTCTATTATGAGTTGTAGATATATTCATAAAAGCAAAATAATAGTTTTATGTTAATTTTATTAAAGAAAAAAATAGTAAAATAGAAAAAGCAATAAAAAGGGGAGTAGATGCAGAGC
>CAZSHP010000192.1:0-2332 GCA_964606545.1 uncultured Sulfurovum sp.
TAACCTATCCCCCACCAATTGGGTAACCTCAACCTCATAGATAGCTCCAAAGACCACCTTTAAATCATTTGTATCATTTATAAGTATATCTCCATCTATATCAACAGCCCAAAGCGTAGGTCTAGCAGAAAGAATATACTCATGCTCGTCACTCTCCCCCTCTAAGATTACTGATATAGTTTTTCCTATCATATTTTTTAGTGAGATTTGAGTTGTCTCATAGGCTATCTCTTCTAATATCTCTACTCTACTCTCTATAATTTTATCCGTTATCGGTTTCATACTAAAAGCAGGTGTAGACTCCTCGTTGGAGTAGTAGAATACATTGAATCTATCAAATTTGAACTCTCTCATAAATTCACAAACTCTATTAAATGCTCTGTTACTCTCATTTGGATGACCTGCTATAATAGAGGTACGAATAAAGGCATCTTTTTTAGATTTCATATGCTCTAGTAACTCTATGGTTTTTCTCTCTCCAAAGCCTCTTTTCATTATTTTTAGCATACTATCATCTATCTGTTGGATAGGCATATCGTAGTAGGTCTCAAAGATTTCAGAATCAGCAATAGCATCAATTAGCTCAAAAGTTGTAGTACTCGGATAAAGATATAGAACTCTTGCTACTTCGACACCCTCAATAGCCTCAACAGTTTTTATAATATCTATTAGACCATCTTTTAGCCCAATATCTCGTCCATAGCTAGAGGAGTCTTGAGAGATAAAACTAAATTCATAGAAACCTTGTGTTACTAACGCTTTGACCTCTTTTTCTATAGATAGTAGTGTCCTAGAGTGTAGTTTACCTTTGAAGCTTGGAATAGCACAAAATGAGCAAGTCTGATTACACCCTTCGGCTATTTTGATATAAGCATGAGTATTTGAACCTGTAATTACTCTTTGGGAATTCTCATTAACCAAATAGACTTCAGGGGAAAAGGTAGCTCCCCTCCTCTGCGATATAAGCTTGTCTATCTGCTCATAATCTCCCACACCTGTAAATATATCAACCTCTGGTAAATCTCTCTGTAGCTCCTCTTGGTATCTCTCTGTTAGACAGCCACTCACTACCAATATTGAGTCCTCTTTTCTCTCTTCATGTAGACTCAAAATAGTATTGATACTCTCCTCTTTGGCCGCATCTATAAAGCCACAAGTATTAACAATAATCACATCTGAGTCGGTAGCATCATCAGAGATTTCATACTCTCTTAGCCTACCTAGCATCACCTCTGAATCTACAAGATTTTTTGTACAACCAAGGCTCACTAAGTGTAGTTTTTTATTTGACAAATTCCATTCTCCGATATTTTTTAGTTTGGCATTGTATCAAAAAATTGGTTTAAGTACTCTATCTAGCTTGAATATACTATTGTATTTAACAAAAAGATATGATATTATATTGCCCAAAAATTTAAAAGGAGAGAGAGATGAAATACCTATATTTATTAATCGGAATCATCTTCATAGGGTGTAATAGTAGAATTCTGACAATTGATACTACAAAAGCTAAAGAGAGCAAAAATGTAGGGGAAAAATCAAAACCTATTGTCAAGGAACAACCTATTATCTTTGAAGAAGAGGTTGTTGTCGAAGAACCAAAAGTGACAAAAGATATACAACATGATGTTCCCAAAAAATGTACAATGTGGTCAGATGGATGCAATGTCTGTAATAGACTAAATACTAAAAAAGCCTCTTGTACTACATACCCTGCTTGTCATAATAGATTAGTCTCTTGTTTGAAGTGGAATTAGAAGTAGTGAAACAGCTCAAATCTGCTACTATCTTCAGAGATATTGAGATGTAGAGCTATACTCTTTGCAATAGGATAAGTCAAAAAAGACTCCATAGAGTTTGGTCTAACAAGTAGACCAAATTTTACTCTATCTATCTGTTTTATTAGACCCAAATGATAACCCACAGTAAAATCAAATCCCTCTCTATAATTAATAGATAGTGATGGCTCTACAAACAACAGAGTATCAAATATTTTATAACTTTTACCTATCTTGCCCTCCAAATTTAATCCCAAATCTCTCTTTAGCTGAAAATCTATACCCCAAGAGTATGGCTTATATAAATCTCTATGAGGAGATAGGGAGTCAATCTTGATTAGACCCAAACTCTCCACTCTATTCTCTCTCATCTGTAGATTAAAAAATGAGATATAAGCCCCCTCATTAAAGCCATAATCTATATCATATATCTCATGATAACTAGCTCTTACTCCATAGAGTAGCTCCCTGTTGCGAGAGAGACCTATATTGAGCTTGGATGCTCTATCTGCATTGATTGGGTCTATTGGGGATTTTATCTCTCTTTTTTTACC
>CAZSHP010000193.1:0-2299 GCA_964606545.1 uncultured Sulfurovum sp.
AGTGTAAAGAAAGTGTAAAAAATATGATTTTTAAATATAAAATAATCTTATAATATATGATTAACGGGCTACAAAATTAAGAAACAATAACTTTAATCTCCTCCTATACTAATAAAGACATCAACCCATCCACCTCCCCCTCAATCAAAATCTCCAAATCACCCTCTAAAAGCTTCTGCTTCAACAGAGGAATTTGATAAAAATAGTCCCCTTTAGATTTCCCAATCACATAGCCCAAAACCAATCTATCCAAACTCTCATTGATGCGTTCTATATCTATCTTTAGCCCTTGTTCTTTGATACTTCTAGTCACATCACCTAGTCTAAATCTCTCTCTTGTTATAGTCAGATATACAATAAGCCTATCAAGCCGATTACTATCACGATTGGCAGAGAGAGCCTCCCAACCTCTCAACATCATATCCACAGCCCCACTATCCAATGCCCTAGCTATATCCTCATCTCTTATCAAATTCCCCTCCAACTGTTGCAACACAACATCACAAACAATAGCAATATAATTAGCTCTCCTCCCACAAAGCTCAATAACCTCATCAATAATCCTATCACTCTCATATCTAACCCCAATCCTCCCCATAGGCTCAATCATCAACTCCCGACAAGCCTCAAACTCCAACCCCTCCAATGTTATAAGCTTCCCAAAGTTCTTCAAAGGTGACTGATAATCCAACGAAACATACTCATATAGAGTCCAAAACCCTGCCATTATAAACATAGCCTCCCCCTCTTGTGATAGTTTCCTAAAGACCGAAGTTATATAATACCCTCGCTCCTTCTCATACTTCACAAACATATCAGCCTCATCTATCAAAAAAATAGGCTTTTTATCCAAGGTTCTAATAGCTACAACTATCTCATCCAATCCTCCCCCATCTCCCAATCCCAAAACCTCCGACATAGCCCCCAACACATCCCCACTCTCATCAAGCGTAAAGGAGTAGTAGTTTATCTCACGACTCCCCTCATATCGTCTCTCCAAAGCTTTGAGTATAGAGGATTTTCCAAGCTGTCTAGCTCCAACTATCAGATAATTGACACTACTATTTGAGATAATCTCACGAAGTATCTCAACACGACCAAAAAAGTTTGATTCGTTTTTGACATCTCCATTTAGTTGATAAGGAGAGACATCTTTAAGCGAAAGAGATTGAGACAAAATCTTAATAAATATACTCTGTGCATCATGACTAAGCATCAACTCAAAAAACCCACCTACAGTCGTAGCCATCAGACGATTAGTCTTATCATGAGCCAAAGTCACCACACTATTTTGTTGCTCCTCACTCCCAATCACAAATACCTTATCATTCAAACTCAAAACCTCTCTCCTTATCGCTTCTATATTTTTATCAGTTATATATAGTAAAAAAGTTCGTATATTATTTAGATTGAAATCATCTCCCATTGTTATCTGATAAAAATCTCCCTTTTTCTTGCACTCTATAGCTCCAATACGCTCTGCAAATAGTTCTGCTTTTTTATCGTTTTGGCTTTTGAAGTAGAGTAGAGTCTTTTCAAAATTTTCTTTGGAAATATTGGCTAAATTTAGGGTTGTATCTAATTGATTTATGAGCTTTAGTTTTAGGTTTGCCTCTTTTAGTTGGGTTGGGTTTAGGGTTTTTAGAGTTTTTGGTTTTTTTGAGAGTTTTTGGATTAGGGGGTTTTTATAGCGTCTATTATAAATAATAGGCATAATCACTATAAGTGTGCCAAAGATAACTAAAAAATAATATAAGAAAGAGAGTTTTTCAAATGTAACTTTTATATCTTTTATATTCCATTCATACAGTGGTGCAACCTTTGTATTTGGATTATTTTTTTCCTCATACTCATTTGGTATAAAAACGGACAGAGAGAGAGTTGTATTTTTCTCAAATTTGAAATCTTTAGGAATAGTAAATGAGAGTTCTTTTGTACTATTTTTATCCAAATTGGTTATCTCTTGTATATCAAACTCTATAGGTTTAAAAAGTTTTACTTTTGCTTTTTCTAATTTTTGATTACCAATATTTTTCAACATAAGAGTTAATATTTTACCATTTTTTGAGACTTCGGCTTTTTTGACTTCTATATTGGCAAAAGATATTTCAATAGGTACACTTAGATTAAACTCTGTACCATTACCTGTTACAACCTTTAGATTTAGTTTACTTTTGATTGGTTTTGGATTATATTGTGGTAATTTAGCGTAAACTTTTAAAGGTATATTTTTGATTTCTCCTTTTTTAATTTTACTTACTCTTGTCTGCTTGATACCTACATAATCACTATTATCTTG
>CAZSHP010000194.1:0-2250 GCA_964606545.1 uncultured Sulfurovum sp.
AAAAGACCCCACTACCCGAAACCCCTCTCATATACTCTATAGCATCCTCACCTGAGGTATCATTTGTTATATTTTGCATCTCTATTTGAAAAGTGATTCTATCTATATCATTACATTTGGCACTAAAATTATGAGGCTTATTTAATCCCGATGGAAAGCCTCGAATATGATAATTCTGCTCATACTCTACCTCTTTAAACTCAACAGCTCCAAGGTTGGACAGAGGCAACTCTTTTGAATCCAATTCTAAAAGAGTTAACTCTCCTACACTCTCTATATTAATAGCATAAACTTCTGCTTGGTTATGAAAAATAAACTTAACCTCATCAGCATCAACATCATATTCAGCTTGAGACTTTCCATAGATAACATGATGTACCGTTAAAATATAATATCTCTTTTTATATTGTATTAAAACCCCTGTTCCTCGCTCTTTTGGGGTTATTATCTGCACGGTTAGTTGCTTTATTTGCTCTCTTATTCTCTTTTCATTCATTCATTTCCTTTAAGATTATAAAATATCACTCAACTCCAAACTAACATTGACTATATCGTTATAGTGTTCATTTTTTTCAATACCATTTGAGGTTATCATAATGAGACGAATATTATATTTTTGCTTGGTCTGCTCGTTAAAGATATTGATTTTTTGTTGGAGTCTCTCTTTATACCCTTTGTCTATGGTAAATTTTCCATTATAGTATTTGCACTCTACAATATCTATATTTTTACTGCCATTGGTATGCTCTATTAGCATATCTATCTGTGTTCCTTGTTCCCCTTTTTTCTTGTAGTTCCAATAGTGTGTCTGTGTGGGGACACCTCCTATCTCCAAAGCTCTTTTTATCTCTTGGATATGGATATGACAGATATTTTCAAAAGCAAATCCCGACCATGATTTATAACTAGGTGTGGTGATTATCTCATCCCAACTACTATATTTATTGGGTTCTATCCATTTATGATAAAAATAGGAAAAAGCATCTGTGGCTCGATAGAGTGTATCTCTCTTTTGTTGATTAAACTTTTTTGTCATAGCGACAAAACCTGATGCTACTAACTCTTGGAGAGGATATTTTAGATAGGTTGCAGAGATTTTTGTTCGCTCTGATAGCTCTTTTTGGGTAAATCCACTCCATTTTGAAGAGAGTTGATTTATAATCTCATAGTGTGTCTTGGAGTCTCTAAAGAGAGAAGAGAAAAGCTCCTGATACTCATATCGTAGTAGTCCCTCATCTCTAAAACATAACCTATCTATATTTTGATTTTGGGTCAAGTGACAATCCAATGACTCAATATACTTAGCCACCCCACCCAATGCGATATAGGTATCAACAATAGCTTTATCAGAGTACCGACACCCTTTGGCTTGGAGCATCTGTTTAACCTCATCAAGCCTAAACTGTTTCATAGGAAAAATATCACTCAATCGTCCATGAAGCGAACCACGATTGTGAATAACCTTTTTTAGCATATAGGATGCCACCGACCCACAAACAATCAATATAATGTTCATCCGTTGCGTACAAAAATCATTCCAAAAATCGGATAACTCCCCAATAAACCCCGATTTTGCTGTATCTAACCAAGGAAGTTCATCAACAAAAACCACTATTTTCTCATCAGAATCTAAACTCTCCAAATAGTCAATCAAAAGCATAAAAGCATCATTCCAATCTCTAACCACTCTATTATCTCTATAGAGTTGTCTTATTTTAGAGACAAATGATTTTATCTGCTGTTTTCGATTATGGTCAACTTTGCCTGAAAACTCTATCTTTTTGAGATTGTTGATTTTACAAAAATGACGCACCAACTCAGTTTTTCCGATTCTCCTTCGTCCATAAATAGCAACAAAAGATGATTTGGGGCGTTCTGAAATGGTTTTTAATCGCTTTAGCTCTTTTTCTCTTGCTACAAAC
This sequence comes from uncultured Sulfurovum sp., assembly GCA_964606545.1. GTDB lineage: Bacteria > Campylobacterota > Campylobacteria > Campylobacterales > Sulfurovaceae > UBA1140. The sequence continues at coordinate 1,923 of CAZSHP010000194.1, forward strand.
ATATCCTCTTCTCTCTTTTTGTCGTATTATAGTTGATTATCTCAATTAAAACAAGAGATAATCAACTAAAATAAATATTTTTATTGATTATCTTTTTTTATTCATCTTTTTCATTATTATATTACATAAAAATAAGTTAACTTTTACATAAAATTATTATTTTTAGATTTAAAAGAATAAATTCTGTTATTTGGGACATTTTTTGGTAAACCGATTAACTATAATGGCGACTAAATTACTTACCAAAATATAGCGTAAAGCCCCTAGCTTCATCTATGGGGATATAAGCGGGGCATACAAAGAATTTATCTAAGGTTTATACGATATA
>CAZSHP010000195.1:0-2233 GCA_964606545.1 uncultured Sulfurovum sp.
TATCTAAAAATAGATAACAAAAACTAAATGGGTGGATTATAGTGTAAAATTGTGGTTTACAGTGAAAGAAGTAACAGGAGAGATTGTTCTTGTGTTGTTTTTTTTTGTATTATTATAATGTTGTTCATAGTTCTCTCCTCTAAATTTAATAGTCGAAGTATAACATAAAAATATTAAGTCTTAATGGGAGATTAGCTATAATTCCCCCTTAAATTTAACAGAAAAGAATAAAATGAAGATTTTAGTAACGGGAACAGCAGGATTTATAGGTTCACATTTGGCAAAAAGACTAATTGAGAGAGGTGATGAGGTAGTAGGTCTTGATTGTATAAATGACTATTATGATATTCGTGTTAAGTATGGAAGATTACAAAGAACAGGAATTATTGAGAATTTGGAAAGTGGAGATAGTATAGAGTACAACAGACTATTAACCTCTTCTCAAAATCCAAACTATAAATTTATCAAGCTTAACCTAGAGGATAAAAAAAATATAATGGCTCTATTTGAAGAGCAGGAGTTTGATGCAGTCTGCAATCTTGCAGCCCAAGCAGGAGTAAGATATAGCCTTATCAACCCAAACGCATATGTAGATAGTAATATTGTAGGTTTTATAAATATCCTAGAAGCGTGTAAACATAATGGGGTTAGAAATCTCTCCTATGCCTCTAGTTCATCTGTATATGGTCTAAATGAATCTCTACCATTCTCCACAGAAGATAGCGTTGACCATCCAATATCTCTATATGCAGCGAGTAAAAAAGCGAATGAACTTATGGCACACACCTACTCTCACCTATATGGTATCTCAACTACAGGGCTAAGATTTTTTACTGTCTATGGACCTTGGGGGCGACCCGATATGGCTCTATTTCTATTTGTAAAAGCAGCTCTTGAAGATAAAACAATAAATGTCTTTAATGATGGAGAGATGCTACGAGATTTTACATATATAGATGATATTATAGAGGGGGTAGTAAGAGTCATAGACAATCCAGCCCAAAAAGATAACTCATGGAGTGGCAAAAATGGTAGAGTCTCAACCTCATCAGCCCCTTACAAGATATACAATATAGGAAATAACAACCCTGTAAAACTAATGGATTTTATCAAAGCCATAGAGAACAAACTAGGCAAAACTATAGATAAAAACATGATGCCTATCCAACCAGGTGATGTACCTGCTACTTATGCCAATGTAGATGATTTAGTAGATGATTTGGGCTACAAACCAACCACCCCTATCCAAGAGGGAGTTGATAAGTTTGTAGATTGGTATTTAGAGTTTTTCAACAAGAGATAAGATTGCTTACTATTTTTTACAAGGTCTAATTTTATGGAATTAATTATTACAAGGCACGGAGAGACATTAGAGAATATAGAGGGTATTCTACAGGGGCAAACTCTAGGTACTCTCTCTCCAAATGGGATTCAACAGATAAAAAAACTAGCTAAAAGATTAAAAGATAAAGAGATTGATTTTATCTTTTCAAGTGACTTAAAGAGAGCTGTTGATACTACAAAAGAGATAATAAAGTATCATCCAAATACAAAAGTCTCATATGTAAAAGAGTTAAGAGAGAAAGATTTAGGTGAATTTCAAGGAAAAAAGAGAGATGAGATAGGTTGGGACTCCAAAAGATTAGTAGCCTTAAGCGAACCTAAAAGTGGAGAGACTATAGATATATTTTATAATAGAATAGAGAATTTTTTAAATAAAATCATCGAAAAGTATCATAACAAAAAAGTTCTATTTGTCTCTCACGGTGGAGTGAGTAAGGTTTTAATCGCAGTTATTAGAGGTAAAAACTGTAGAGAATTGGATAGTGTAGAGAGGATATTAAATACAAGTATAACTATATTTGAGATAGATAAAAATAGAAGATATAAAAATTTATCTTTAAACTGTGTGGAGCATTTAAACTACCCCTAAACCTCTTTTCAATCAGATAAGGAATCCCTACTTTTTTTGCCAAAATTTTAACATAAGTTATACCACCCCTATTTAAAACAAAAATATGGTAAAATAAGCCCATGAGAAAGCTAGAATTAAAGAACCATGACAGTGAAGAAGAGTTAAAAAAAGAGATAAGAGCAACAAAGAATGGAAGATATGAGTTAAAGTTGAGAATCGTATTAATGCTAAAACAGGGATACAGTCCTAAAGAGATAAAGGAGATATTACCAAAATATAGCGTAAAGCCCCTAGCTTCAGCTATGGGGATATAAGCGG
>CAZSHP010000196.1:0-2217 GCA_964606545.1 uncultured Sulfurovum sp.
CTTTTATCTCTGCTAATGCCTTACCCATTAGGATATTCTCATCCCACTGGTCGGCGTGAATCTTTCTACTATATAGCCACGCTTCTCGTTTGCAGGTGGCGTAGTAGTGGATTAGTGTTCCTGTTATTAGGTCTTGGTCAAAATTCATTTTTTACTCTTTTATCTCATTCACAATTTAACTCCTTTGAGTGCCTCTTGTTCTATTAGTCTATCAAAATCTCTATGTATCACTATATCTATCGGTTTCAAAAGCCTCTCCTCAAGATAAAATATCGCTTTTGCCTTTTTAACTCTCTGCTCTTCAATCTTATTTTTTGGCACAATAAATATATCTATATCACCACCTTTTGCCCTATCATCAAGCCTACTACCAAAAATATAGATTTCAATATCTCCAAATAGATTAGTAAGTCTACTTTTAATAATATCAATCTCTTGTTTGGTTAATCTCATTGAAATACTCCTCCAATCTTTGAGTCAACTCTACTAGATACCAAACCTCTTGATAGATAAAATTAATCTCATCAATCATAATATCCTCTTCATTTGGATACTCATGAGCTATTGTATTTCTAGCATCTCTTAAGGCTCTCCACCTATCTACCTCCAAAAGAGACTCTCTTTCTAGTTCGCTCAATATCTTGACAAAAGAGATATGGGTATCAAATCCACTATATTCCAATATATTTTTGAAAACCCTTTGTCCCAATAAATCTTGGAGTTTTGAAAATCGAAAAACCAAAACATCTAACTTGTCTAACTCTCTTTCTGATAGGTTCTTGAAATGCTCCAGACTCAAAGGCATACAGCTATCCAAAAGATTTTTGACGCTCTCTATTTTGGCTATATGTTTTTTGGCTTCGTTGAAATAGTTGGTTAATCTCTCTTTTACTAGTCTTTGTTTCATTTTTCTTCCTTTTTAAATATTCTACCAATCATCAAACATCTCCTCAAAAGCCGTATATTCAGGCGTAAACCCTCGATACTTCTCATAAGTAGGATTGCCATTTTCTAAAATAAACCGTCCAAACTTCTCATTTAGAGGATAATTTTGAGCCAACTTCTCTATAAGTTTATTGCTAACCGTAATGGTATAAAGCCCCAAATCTTTCTCTAAATCTTTGACTCTATTTATCGCCTCAAATGTATCATATTTTGGACTATTTAAAATCTCGTTTCGCTCTTCTATATATTCTCTAAAATGATGCTCCTTTTGTTCTATAAATAGAGATACTTTCCAAGGCTGATTTGGCATAAAGTTTTCATTGAGTAGCTCAAATAGTGAATGAAATTCTAGTTTTTTCATCGGCTCTAAGAGATTAATAGAGCTTGTTTCATCTTTTACTGTTCTAAAATAGCTCTCTAAGTTCTCTAAAATCGCTATCTCCTCTAGTGGTTCACTAAGCCAAGCAACAGTGTTATCCTCTTGCAAATCAATAGCTCTATAGGGGAGTCGTTTTACATCCTCATTTGGATTCTCTAACTCCAAAAAATCAAAGATGAAAACATCACAAATCCCCTTTTTACCCTCTCTATTAACTCGTCCTGCCATCTGAATAATAGAACCAAAAGGGGCAAACTCACGGTAGCCTATATCAAAATCCAAATCAACACCTGCTTCTATTAGTTGCGTAGAGATAAGCTTTATCTTTTTTCCTTGGGCTAATGCCTCTTTTATCTCACCTATAATCTCTTGACGATGCAGTGGGATTTGGTGGGTTGTGAGTAGAAACTTATCCTCTCTCTCCTCACCCTCAATCTGTTCAAATAGAGTTTTGGCTTTGTCTATGGTATTAACCACACAAAGTACTGATTGCTCTTGGTTATTTATCTCTTCAGCTAGGCTCTCAAAAGAGTTTATATCAGCTATAAAGTGGAGTCTATAACGGTTCTCTTTTTTATCATAAAACCACTCTTCTGATAAGACCACAGAGCTGTCAAGCAACCCATCAAAAGAGGGCATGGTAGCCGACATAATAATAAAGTGGATATTATACTCTTTGGCAAAAAGCTCAAATATCTTGACTACACTAGAGATAAGCACTCTTGGGATATTTTGAACCTCATCAACGATAATCACGCTATCTCGCAGAGTTTCTAGCCTCACATTATCTCTATTGTGATTTGAAAATAGTGTATAGAGAAGCTGATTAAAGGTAGTGACTATAAAAGGTTCATGCCAAATATCGGTCAAAAATACCTTTTGGCTAAACTGCT
>CAZSHP010000197.1:0-2214 GCA_964606545.1 uncultured Sulfurovum sp.
TATTTGACCCAAAAAATATTAACAAGAGTTCATCAAACTATAATCTTGATAAGCTCCTATGGCTAAACTCTCACTATATCAAAAATATGCCAAACAGTAAATTGGCAACTCTACTAAAAGAGTATGGTATAGATATTGAAGAGCATGACAAACTAGAGCTACTACTAGATGCAACAAAAGAGCGAGGAAAAACTCTAGTAGAGTTAGCAAATCAGATTAATCTAGTACTAAAAACTCCAACAGAGTACAATGCCAAAAACCTAAAAAAAGCATTCAAAGGCAATGCAAAAGAGATTCTATCAGAGTTTGCAACTATGTTAAAAGAGTGGGATGCTCCACTGCATACACCACCCGAGTATCATACTGTGATTGACAAAATTATAAAAACAAGAGAGATAGGTTTTGGAAAAATCGGTATGCCACTTCGTGTTGCACTACTAGGAAGCATGACAGGAGCAGGACTTGATGAGATTATGGCGATTATTGGGGTTGATGAGAGTGTTAGAAGAGTGGAGAGGGTATTGAACTATTTAGAGAATTTATAGAGTTATTTTTTTAAAGAGGAGGGTCAAATATTGGTTCTATACTCTTTACTCAAAAGTAGACTAATATATTTATATTTGTTTTTTGACCTTTTTCAAAGTATAAAAAGCATAAGTCCAAAGAAGAGCTATAGGTAAAATAATTGCCAATTCAGGTGTAATTACCGCAGTAGCTCCCATCTGTTGTAGAGCAAAAAGCACCCCCCAAGTAAATAGTGTTCCTCCTAGAGCTTTTATTGTAGTAGAACTAACACTCATATATCTTGCGTGAAAAGGAAAACGAAAAATAAGTATCATCAAAAGAGCAATAGAAAATAGTGGCATTATCGTTTTCCCATAAATATCTGAACGAACTTTGTATGTTCCTACCCCTTGAGAGGAGAGTAATTTTTTTGCTATAAGACTCTCATATAGAGTGAGCTGTTTATCTTCGTAAATAGAGTTTAGTATCTTTGGATTATACCCTTTTAGAGTATATAGTTTGTCAATATGCTCTATTTTTAGAGTTGGATTTCCCATACTATCTACTGTTTTAACCTTCTGTGTTACTCTTTTTGCTAACCACTCTGCATTACTATAACTAGCACTATTGGCAGTTAAAACTTTGACTACTTTATCATTCTCTAGCTCAAAAATAGTAAGTCTCTCTAATTTCTGCTCATAAGGTAAAAGTAGCCCAATATATACAAAACTGTTATTGTATTTGAAGAAGAGGTCTTCACTCTTCTTTATATTATACTCATTTTTTTTAAGTGCCATTGCTGTATCTTGTGCTACAGCAAACGAAGTAAAATTAAGCCCAACAAACAACATATAAGTAACAAAAGATATAAATAAAAATGGTTTAAAAACTTCTATTCGCGATACACCCAAAGCATATATAGCCCCCATTGCATTTTTTTTTATAAAATCAATCTTTGTCCATATACCACCAAATATGATTGCCAAAGGGTATAGTAGATTTAGTGACTCCTGCCACTTATTGAAGATATATAATACTTGTATATTAAAAGAAGGCAAAGATGACCCATTCATCAAAAAATCAAGACCTGCAAATAAAAAAGTAAGCCCCATCAAAATAATAAGCATATTTTTTAAATAGTGAAAAGCAATATACCTAAATAGCATTTTTTGTCCTTTAAATGAATAGCATGATTTTAGCTAAAGTTTTATTATGAATTGATATATAACAGTAGCTAAACTATAGAGCAAAGTTAACTAAGAGAGTTACCAAAACTAGAATATTGTCTGTTTCGTGCTAGTCTTGGAGTTACACTTTGTATTACTTGACTTATCATCTATAGGATAATACAGAATCCCTGTTTTTCGGGATTTGTAAACAGCTCTTACTACACTTATATTTTCATATGGTGTTTTATAACTACTTTTTTTCCTTTTAAAACCAGTTCTTCTCTATCCTTTTTTACTATTTTTTCTACTTCATCTAGCTTTTTCAAGGCATCTTTTGTTAATATCTTCCCCACTTCATTTACCTTTTGGGCTATCTCTTCTTCTGTCTCTATAAACTTTTAGTTTTTACTTTTTGTTGGAATTCTTATTGTTATGTACTCTTCGTTTTGTTCTATTATTCTTAAGTTCATTTTTTATCATGTTTCTTTTTATTCTAGTATATTATATTTTAGGTTTGTTTAAGGTTACACCCACTCTTATA
>CAZSHP010000198.1:0-2189 GCA_964606545.1 uncultured Sulfurovum sp.
TTGGTCACACTACACCAGACTCTGACTCTATTGTTGGAGCTATTGCACTATCTTACCTCAAAAACCAACTAGGCGAAGATACAACCCCATCAAGACAAGGAGAGATTAATCCTGAGACACAATTTATTTTAAATAGATTTGGGTTTGATGAGCCTATACTTAAAACTGAATATAGAGGAGAGAGCGTATATCTTGTTGATTTCATGGAGAGTTCACAAGCACCAGCAGATATAGCAGAAGCTACTATATTAGGGATTGTTGACCACCATAAATTAGGAGATATTACTACTGCGACTCCTCTTGAGATGTGGGTTCGCCCTGTTGGTTGTTCCAATACTATTATTAAGCAGATGTTTGATTATTATAATATAGAGATTCCTCAAAGTTTAGCAGGAATGATGATGTGTGCTATTCTAAGTGATACAGTAATATTCAAATCCCCAACATGTACAAAAGAGGATACAAAAGCTTGTAAAGAGTTAGCGAGTATAGCAGGAGTAGAAAACCCAAAAGAGCTAGGAATGGAGATGTTTATAGTCAAATCAGATGTATTAACTGATACAAAAAGAGATTTGGTACTAAGAGACTTCAAAGATTTCAATATGGGTGGAGTCAAAATCGGAGTAGGTCAACTTGAAGTGGTTGATTTATCTGTATTTGATGAGATGAAAGATGAGCTATTTGAAGCTATGACTCAACTCAAAGTTGAGGGAGAGAGAGATACTATACTATTGATGCTAACCGATATTATGCAAGAGGGTACACAACTACTAGTTATTAGTGATAACCCTAGTCTAGTAGAGAGAGCATTTGATGTTACTCTAACAGATAATCAAGTTTGGTTACCAAAAGTTATGAGCCGAAAAAAACAGATTATTCCATTTTTAGAGAGCCAATTCTAATATCTACAAGGGTAATCATCTATGGTTACCCTCTGTTTATTAATATTATTATGATATTATACAAAAAAAAAAGTAGTTTGCATGAAAGATCACTATTTCTTATCACAACCACATCAACCATTTTTTGTTTTAGGCTTCGTCAATGCTATAATATCTATGTTGATATTTATGTTTATCTTCAAAGGCATAATCAAACCTGAAATAGCAGGAAGTACATATCACGCCTATTCATTGATATATCTGATGTTTACCCCTGCTTTTATCGCATTTTTACTCACTACATTTCCTAAATTTTCGGGAACTATGGCTATTCCACAGGAGCATTTTATTGGAGTAGTTATACCATTTGTAATTGGAAGTGTTCTTATACTAATAGGATTATTTTTATCTAGTATAGTTGTGGGAATTGGAATGTTTATGATTTTTTTTGGACAGTTATCATTTGGGAAGATATTGCTAAATGTATATCAAATCTCACCAATGTTAGACGAAGATAAAACAGACCAATATTGGATTTTAGTAGCTATAGCTTTGGGGCTTGTCTCTCATCTATTTTTTATACTATCCGTATGGTTACCAAGTCTACATACCATCTCCGTACAGATGTCAATATATCTATATCTTTTTCTGCTAACTTTTACCGTAGCTCAACGAATGGTTCCATTTTTTTCAGGAAATACTACTTTTCAAAAACATATGGATAGATTCAAAGTAATTGTAGGGCTACTATCACTAAGAGTTCTTTTAGAGTTGCTTATACCATATTCATCTTTTTTGACAGATTTTATTTTGAGTTATCTAATGACAAAAGAGATTATGCGTTGGAAACTACCATTTCCACACCCTAACCCTATGATTTGGATTTTAAATCTAGCTCTATTTTGGATTCCTATTGCTTTTTTTATATCAGGATTATCCAATCTACTAACATTAATAGATAAAACGAACTTCTTGTTTCTTGATTTTCATACTCTTATTTTAGGCTTTATTTTTACTATTTTAATAGGGTTTGGGACTCGTGTAACACTCGGTCATTCAGGACAAGAGATAAAAGCTGACAAGTGGACTGTACTGCTATTTTATTGGACTCAAGTGGTTATTATCACTCGTATTTTAACCTCTCTTGCTGTCTCTAGTGGTTGGGATTTTTTTGTATTTTTTGATATATCTGTAACTGTATGGTTGGTTATGTTTGGTCTGTGGGCTAGACGATTTTTTGGTATTTTAATTTTTGGCAAAAAAATAGATGATAATGCAGTTTAATAAAAAATAGAGTGGTACACCCAA
>CAZSHP010000199.1:0-2180 GCA_964606545.1 uncultured Sulfurovum sp.
AACCCCCTCAATATCAACTCCTATACTACTCAAGAGTCCTCCATTATTGACTCGTACTATCTTTGCATCTAGTTGATTTAGTACACTGATTTGACCTGCTAGTTTTTTGGCAATTGCTATATTGGTTGATTTGATAGATAGTTTTACCTCGCTACCTATCTGCAATGAGCTATCTAGCTCCAAGCTTACCATTTTGACATGCTGTTTGCCAAATGCAAAAGAGACCTTGTGTAGGTTCTCTATATGCTCTATTTTGCTAACCGTTGCATGGAATCGGTTCATGGGATGGTGTAGCCAAAGTTTTTGAATATCTCTTCTGCTTTTTTGGAGAATATAAAGGCGTAAAAGGCTGATACCTCGGGGTTTTTCTCTCCATTTTTGAGTATAACTATCCCTTGGCTAATTGGGGTGTATAGTTTTGGGTCAACTTCTACCCAATTTATTCCCTCTTTGAAGTGGGACATTTGAGGGCTGTAGAGTGAGGATTTGGCTATAAATCCTATATCTGTAGCTTTTGTGGCATAGGTTACTGTTTGAGAGATAGATTCACCATAGACAAATTTGCTTTTGATTGAATTATGGACTTTTGCGTTTTTTAGAGCCTCTGCTGTGGCGATACCGTAGGGAGCTGTTTTGGGGTTGGCTACGGCTATTTTTTTAATGGTTGGGCTTTTTAGTAGCTCCATAATATCTGAAAAATCCTGCTTTTTGGTAGAGAGACATGCCAATGCTCCCTGTGCATAGACTAGTGGTCTTGTTACGGCAAAGCCTTCGATATATAGGAGTTCGGGGTATCTCATATCTGCACCCATTAGGATTTGATATGGGGCTTTGTGTCGGATTTGAGCTGTTAGTTTGCCTGTGCTTCCTAATACTACTTGTACTTTGGTATCAGGATAAAGCTTAGTGAACTCTTCCTTTAGGTCATTGATAACATAACTAACATTGGCTGCAACTGCAATTGTGATTTTTCCTGCAAAAAGAGAACAAGAGAATAACAGAGCTATAAAGAGAACTCTCATTTAGAACCTCCTATATAAAAATGTGTTCCACCTAACTGTTTTCCCTCAACCAAAAAGCTTCTCACATCATCAAGCTTGAAACCTGAACCCATAAATGCCTCTCTATCTCTCTCTAGCATAAACTTAACAGCCTTTAGCTTGGAGACTATGCCACCTGTTGCAAACTTGTTTTTGGATGTCGATTTAGCATTCAAATCCTCTTTGGGGATAAGAGAAACCTCTCTATATGCTCTATTATCTTTGTCATAATAGGCATCTATATCGGAGAGAAGTACCAAAATATCAGCATCAAAATAGTAGGCTACATGAGCAGAGAGGTTATCATTATCTCCAAAGAGTAGCTCATCTATTGAGGTTACATCATTTTCGTTTATAATAGGCACAACACCATTGAGAAGTAGATTATCAACAGCCTGTTTGGCTAATGCTGTTGTCTTTTTGGAATCTAACTCTTTGGTGCTTAGGAGTATCTGTGAACAGAGCATATTGTATTTTTCAAACTCCTCTTGATACATTTTGAGTAGATAAGCCTGTCCTATAGATGCCAAAACTTGCTTATTGACAGTAGGAGATATATCTAATGGTAACTTTGAATAACCAGCCAATACAGCCCCTGAACTCACTACAATAACCTCTTGACCTCTAGCCATCAAAACAGATATAAGCTCAACTATACCCTGCATTCTATCTCTTGCAACCTCACCATTATCTGTTAAAACATGAGAGCCAACCTTGATAACAATGCGTTTATAACTCATTTTAAACCTCTTTTTCTTGCTCTTGGAGACTCTTTACAAAATTTTTAAGAGCATAACGAAGTGTATCTGTATTGAGATGAGATACAGAAGATATAGGTAGAACAAATAGAGGCTCATCAATAGGCAAATCTACACCAAAATTCTCTTTGAAACCATACGATATATAGTTGCTATTTGCTTTGAATCTATTTAAAGTTTTATTTGGCTCTAGCCCTATATCTCTAATAAACTCCCCTACTCTGCTATTTACCTCATCACTACTCATTGCATCACACTTAGTAACTGCCACAGCAAACCGTCTAGTGGCTAACTCTTTTGAGTATCGTTGAAGTTCAACTAAAAGTGTCTCATACTGATACTTCATCTCTCTATAGTTTGCGACATCCACTAATAGTAACAG
>CAZSHP010000200.1:0-2173 GCA_964606545.1 uncultured Sulfurovum sp.
GTAGTATTTTAAAATGCTCTACCATCCCCTCCATAAACTCACGACTAAATAAATCTGTTGCGTACTCTAGTGACCCCTCTAATTGCCCCTCTTTTTCTGTTAACTCCATACTCAAATCAAATTTACTAACAGGATTTTCAAATTTCAAATCTTTGATAGTCAAATTTGGTAGACTCAACTCAATATCTGTTGTGTTTTGGAGAGTAAACATTACTTGAAATAGAGGTGAACGGCTTGTATCTCGTGGGAGATTAAGTGCATCTACTATCTTTTCATATGGTATATCTTGATACTCATAAACCCCTAGTGTTCTCTCCTTGACCTCATCAAGTAGTTTACTAAAGCTCTTATCACCCATATTTACTCTAATTGGCAAGATATTAATAAAAAACCCTATTAGATTCTCTATCTCTACACGACCACGGTTAGCAATAGGTGAGCCTATAACTATATCATCCTGTCCACTATATCGTTCCAATAATAGACCAAAGCTACTAATTAAAAGCATAAAGAGGGTTACATCCTGTTTTTTAGCTAATCTATTAAGCAAACCTGTGATACTACTATCAATAGTAAAATGAATATGGTCTCCACGGTAACTTTGAACTGTTGGTCTGCTATAGGTTGTAGGTAAATTAAGTGGCTCAACCCCTTGTAACTCTCTATGCCAAAACTCCATCTTCTCATCTAGTACCTCTTGGTTTAATGCTCTCTTTTGCCAAAGAGCATAATCCCCATACTGAATCTTTAAAGGAGGTAGAGAGTTATACTGATAGAGAGTAGTAAACTCATTAATAAGAACTCCTAGAGACCAACCATCAGATATAATATGGTGCATATTAACAAAGAGATAGTGTCTATTTTTATCTACGGTATAGAGTATTACCTCAAATAGAGAGTCATTTTCCAAATCAAACCCCTGTTCTAATGCCATTTGAGCATGAGAGGTGACCTCATCATCTTCTAAAATTATCTCTTTTATTTTAAATTTATCTCCACTATTTATCTGCTGAACTGCTTTTTCTCCTTTTAGTACAAAATTGGTTCTTAGGATTTCATGTCTATTAACGACCGTAGTTAGTGCATGATTGAGTGCTGTTTTATCCAACTCACCCTCTAGTAGTAGAAGTGCTGACATATTGTAGACAGTTCCATTTCCCTCCTCAAATCTATCCAAAAACCACAATCTCTCTTGGGCATAGGATAGTTCTATTTTATCTCTGTTTTTGAGTGCTACTATACTATCTTGTGACTCGATTTGATGATTAGCTAGTATATGACTCTTCAGCCCATCAATAGTAGCATGAGTAAATATAGCTCTCAAAGATAGCTCCACTTCTAAATTGGCTCTAACTTTGGAGACAACTTGTGTAGCTAGTAGAGAGTGTCCACCTAGCTCAAAGAAGTTATCATAGATACTTACTCTATCGAGATTTAATACCTCTTTGAATATAGTAGCTAACTTCTCCTCTATCTCATCTCTTGGAGCTACAAACTCAACAGAGGTCTCTATCTCTACCTCCACCTCTGCTAGAGCTTTTCTATCTATTTTACCGTTGATATTTAGAGGCAAAGCATCCCATATTTTAATAGTAGATGGTATCATATATTCAGGTAGATTGAGTAGTAGTTGCTCTTTGACAAAAGATATATCTACATCCTTTTGAGCTACGCTAATATGGGCTATAATTGTCTCATTTTTGACCAATGCTACACTCTGCTTAATCCCCTCAATTGATATTAGTTGCTCCTCTATCTCACCTAACTCTACTCTAAAACCTCTGATTTTAACTTGGTTATCAATCCGTCCAATAATCTCAACATATCCATTAGGATTAAAGTAACCAATATCTCCTGTCTTATAGAATATCTTTCCCTCTCTCTCTATAAAAGCATTTTGAGTTTTCTCGGGGTCATTAAAATAGCCCTTGGCAACCCCTAATCCTGCTATATAAATCTCCCCCTCAACCATACAAGGGACACTCTGTAATCCTCTATCCCATATATATATCTCTTGGTTATCTAGTGGATAACCATAAGGAATTTTCTCTAGTCTCTGAAGAGACTCTATAGTTATAGGGTAAAATATTGACCAAATAGATGCCTCTGTAGCCCCTCCCAAAGAGATAAGTTGTAGTTTTGGATTGGCTTTGAGTATATCTTTGGCTAGTTT
>CAZSHP010000201.1:0-2156 GCA_964606545.1 uncultured Sulfurovum sp.
ATTTTAACATAAGAGTCATTTTTAATTAATGCCAAAACAACCTCATCCAATGGTTCAGCCCAAATTCCATCCAAATCATACTCATCCTCATTAATATAAAAACCCAAACAACCAAAGAGGAATTTTCGCCCCAAACCCAATCTCTATATTATCCAAAGCCAAAAATGAGTTAGGAATATTTGCTATCTGTTTGAAGTCTTTATTTTTTCCTCCTATCTCCACTCTAAATTTATTATCAATAGTAAAATCCCCCTGTTTAGAAATAGCAAGATGACTCTTTTGTGAAACTTGATTGGCAAAAAAAGTCTCCCTTATAGTTCCTTTTTTGCTATTTTGACAATAAGCATAGAGTAAATTGGTATTGTTTAGATAAATCTTAGCAGGTCGGTTTATCTTTTTAATCCCCCTTAGAGGCTCATCTATAAGCAGTAGCATCTGTCCATCAGCAAGAAATGAGATATAATCATAGAGTTTGACACGGCTTATCTCGGCACTAGAGGCTATCTTGGTATAGTTAACCTCAAAAGGGTTACTTTCACAAATCACTTCAAGTAGTTTTTTGAGTTTATAGGTATATTTTTGCTCAATCAGTCCAAGAGAGGTTAAGTCCAAATCAATAGTGAGATTAATAGTATTGAGAAGATTTTGATAATAAGAGGTCTGTTTGTCAAAATAAAATGGATAATAACCTATCTCCAAATACTCATGAAATGCTTTTAATATATCAAAGTCATGTTCTAAAATCTCTTTACTCAAAACAGTATGATTTTCAAACAACTTATCAATACTAAACGCTTGTAGTTCAATACCATATTTCAATTCTAAAAACTCTCTAAAAGAGAACCCATAAAGATTATAGAGTGTTACCCTCCTACTCAAATCACTCTTGGCACTTAGCAAAGAGGTAGCCGAACTACCTGTATAGACCACATGAATATCAAATAAATCATAGATAGTTTTGAGATAAGAGCTAAAATCATTATATCTATGCACTTCATCCAAAAGCAGATACTCCCCACCCCCGTCCACAAACTCCTCTACCACATCTATCAAATCAATACCACTCAAAAAAGGATAATCAAGTGAGATATAAAGAACCTCTCTATTTTGAGATTGTAACTCTAATAGATACTGAAACAGCGTCGTAGTCTTCCCCACACCCCTTGCTCCAAAGATGGCTATCATCCTATCCTCAAAATCAATCTCATGATAGAGGTAGCGTTTGTAGGTAATATTAAACGATTTTAGGAGTCTATTTTGGTATTTTTTTAGTTTGGTTATCATGATTTTGTCCTATTGTAAATGTATATAAGCGTTTACAATTATAGTGTATAAAAACTTTGTAAGTGTTTATGAGCGTTTACGATTTTTTATTGTTTCCCCAACCCAAAAATCTGTTCTCTTGCATCTGTTTCCTTTTTTTAATGATTTATATCAAGAGGTTCACACCAAGCAAAAGAACCCATATTTCTAAATAGCATACTTCTAAATCCATTAGGACAAGATGCTTTGCCATTTTTATCTATGTCTGCTTTTTTATAACCATATTTTTTCATATGTTTTACAGTGTTTAGGCATCCTCTTAAGAAATTTTTTGAAGTTCCTATTATCTCTATTGAGGAGTATAGTATATATTTTTGTTGACACTCTTGTTTCAAACGATAGTATTCATGGGATTCTTTCTTCTCTTTTTGTGTAGTAGATAAATTAGATATAGTCTTACAAGAGTTAACTCTTTTTGATTTTATGGTTGAACAGTTTGTTATAAATAGAATGGTTATTATGGATGTGATTTTTTTCATCTTGTTAGTATAACAAAATATTGTGGACTTTAGTAGGGTCAGGTGATGAAAATGAATCTATAATCGAATAGTTCTCTACAACCGAAAAAGAGACATTTGGATTTTGAGCTAATATCTTCATTTTTTTACTCTTTAATGCCCCATGAAAATAGACAATATCTCCTATATTTACAAAAATGGTGATTCATTTTTTATCTCCGAAAATTTTATATTTATTATTTATAGACATTACCTTATTAGATAAATCAGGAAAGTTCTCTATCATTTTAACATAAGAGTCATTTTTAATTAATGCCAAAACTACCACATCCAATGGTTCAGCCCAAATTCCATCCAAATCATACTCATTCTCTC
>CAZSHP010000202.1:0-2149 GCA_964606545.1 uncultured Sulfurovum sp.
TTGGCTTATTACCTCATCTGCTACCTCCTCTATTCGTTTGGCTATCTGCTCTGTACTAAAAGCATAAGTAGGGTCAATAGAAATCACATCTCCACCCAAAGCCCTAACCTCCACATTAAACGAAGCCGGGCCATCAGCACAACCCAAAATCTTTTGTCGTAACTCCTCTTTGCTCAAAAGAAACATCGCTCTATATTCACCAAGCGTTCTGCCCCAAGGCACAATACTCTGTAAGGTATATTCTATTTTCATAATTATCTCCTAAAACATATATAAATCTCGTAGGATGCTGTTTTCAACGCACTATTTGTCAAAATAGATTTGTAAATACGCTATAGCTTGTAGTGTTATCTGCTCTTCTTAAAACTTTATTGAGTTTACCATAAAAGAGGGTCAAATAGCCTACTCAAATATCAATTCCTCAATAATCCCAAGAAAAAACTCCTGACTCCAAATTTCTAAAACTCTAGCATCTGAAATAAACGGTAAAACATCTCGTTTTGCACTACTTATATCTAACGCATCTATCCGCTTTTTTAGCAACTCCATAATCAAAGCTTCGGTTATCTCCCCACCAAAACTTACACCCTCTTTTGTCTGCCAATCACAACTCTGTTTGAGTCTTGCACTTAGATGTATAAGGTCAACGCTGTAGCCATTGGCAACATACCATACCAAGTCATACCAATCTCGCCCTTTGGGTCGGCTACTCCAATTTCTACAGAGTATGGCATGGATTTTCCCTGCAAACAAAGAGGAGAGTCTCATGCTATGAATCACAAAAGGAGCAGGTAGCAGTTGGGTCTTTTTCTCACTTTTAAAATCTAAAGGTGGTTCGGTATCTACTTCAAACTTTATCTTGACCAATCGACCCTGTCCATATTTGGCTATGACATCATCAGGAGCTTTAATATTGAGTAGATGTTGGGCTTTAAAGTTGTATGGTCATTAAACATTTTTTTCCTTTTTTAGCAGAGAAGTTAAACTCTTTAAATTATACGACTTATATCGCTTTGCAATTGCTTCTATCAATCCAATATCTAAGCTCAACAGTAGCTCCCACTCTATACGAAGGTCATAGAGCAGATAATCTCTCATCTTCTCTTGAGTTAGTCGCCCTAATCCTCTGTCGGCTCGTATTTTGTCACATAGAGCTTTTTCAGGGGTAGCAATAAACTTCCCACCATCTCGCTCATCATAAAGCCAATCCACCCCCAAAGCATAAACATCCATAGGAATAGGATGATAAGAGAAACGCCCTAATGGGGTATCAAAAACCTTTTTCGCATGAAGCGTAGCAGAGGTAACTTCATAAACCCGTTCAGGAATAAGCCCATAATAGGACAACGCATAATCAAACGAAACATAAGAGGGAGCATAGAGCCGATTGGCAATAGCGATACTATCTACACTATCTTGATAGAGACCACCAAAAGTATATATACCTTTTTTCAGACGAATTAAAATCCCCTGTTTGGTCAGGTATGAAATCTTGGCATTGACATTAGAGACCTCACCTTTTAAGATATTGGCTATCTCTTCATGGGTAAAGATAGTGGTTTTTAATGCTTTTTTTAATTTTAGGATTTTCATGAGGCATTATAACATAAGTGTTATTAGGGTATAGATAATACAAAAATTTTATATTATCTATACTAAAATTTGATATTTACAAATCTAAACATCATCCAAAATATATTGAGTAACTGTAGGGTGCCGTTTTCCAACGCACCTTCAATTCATCATAAAACAAAAAGAGATTTTTATGTGAATTTAAACCGTCGGGGAGAGGACACCCCGACCTACAACACTTCTACATTTAAAATTAAAAACATCATCTTAAACCCTCTTCATCCGATACGCTATAGCTTGTAGTGTTATCTGCTCTTTACTCTGCTCTTCTATATAGATTTGTTGCTCTTTTAGCGTCCACTTCTTTTGTGGGTTTTGTGCCATTTTTTCTTTTAGTCTTTTAAAGACCTCATCATCTACTTTGGTTCTGCCTTTGCCTGAACCTCTGCCTTTTTCTTTTTTGGCTTTTAAGCCCTCTAACCCCCCTTTATTATACTGTTCTATCCAATCTTTCATGGTTCGATATGAGATAAAAAAGGTATCTTGTATCTCTTTTGCAGAGATGTTTGGATTGGAT
>CAZSHP010000203.1:0-2144 GCA_964606545.1 uncultured Sulfurovum sp.
AGAATATTTACAAAAGCTAAAGTTGCTCAACTACTGCAAGTGGATATAAGAACAATAAGCAGATATTTAGAACAACATAGAGAAGAATTAACCAAAAATGGTTATAGAATTTTAAAAAATTTAGAGTTAAAGGAGTTCAAAGAGTATGTCTCGGACATTTATGTCCTAGACATGCTTAAAACCCCGTCATTAAGTATTTTCTCTTTTAGGGCTGTACTGAATTTGGCTATGCTTATAACGGAAAGCCAAAGAGCAAAAGCGATAAGAAGCAAGATATTAGATATAGTTTTAGATGTAATGGCTCAAAAATCAGGTGGACATATAAAATATATAAACCAAAGAGCAGAAGATTATCTACCTGCTTCATACAAAGAGTTTAGTTATCGACAAGAGTTTACTAATGCCTTGGATTACTATTTGGATATGGGCAAGTTTAAATATGCAAAATACACAGATAAAATCTATCAGATTGTGTTTTTGGAAAATGCAAAAGAGTATAAAAAGATACTTGAATTAGAAAAAAAAGATAGATTAAGAGATACACTCTATTCGGAGGTTTTAAATATTATCTCTAGTATTGAAAATGGTATTGCCCAAGAGATGAGAGATGAGTTTGAGAAATTGGGTAGAAAATTAAAACCAAAAGAGGTAGATGAACTGTTTAAAAAAGCTGAAAACAATCCATATTTAAAACCAATGATAGAGGATGCAAGGGTAAAAATGGCGAGTAGAGATTTATGTTTTAGAGATGCTCTGCATGAAAAATTGAAAAACTATATCCAATCTGTACCAAAAAGTGATTTTGATAAATTTTTGGGAGAGATAAGTAAATCGCTTGAAGAGAGACTATCTAGCCCTGAAACATTAGCTGTTTTAAAAAGATTAAAAGATAGATAATGAGTAGGGAGTTTTTTTATTTTGATACCATCCATGCTATAAAAGTACATGATTGGATTATTGAAAATAGTGGTGGATTAGAGGGTAATAGAGAGATAGGTTTATTAGATAGTGCATTAACTCATATCCAAAATGATTTATACTATCCTACATTTGAGGAGAAGCTAAAACATCTGATTATTGCTGTAAATAAATTTCATCCATTTGCTGATGGCAATAAAAGGTCAAGCTTGGTATTGGGTGCATACTTTTTAGAGTTAAATGGTTATGACCATTGTGTTGATAAATTTATCTTTGAGATGGAAAA
The DNA here is from genome assembly GCA_964606545.1 of uncultured Sulfurovum sp. Lineage (GTDB taxonomy): Bacteria > Campylobacterota > Campylobacteria > Campylobacterales > Sulfurovaceae > UBA1140. The sequence continues at coordinate 1,205 of CAZSHP010000203.1, forward strand.
TATTGTTGTTTGGTTAGCAGAGGGAAAAATTGATGATGATTTACTTTTGGATATTGTAACTTCAATTATTAATGAGGATGAGTTTAATGAATCTATAAAATTGAGATTATTAGAAGCTATAGGATTTTAAAATGGAGAAAAAAAGATGAAAATAGCAATAATAACAATAAACCAACCAAGCCTAAATAGTGCCTGTAGATTACTCTCTTATCTAAAAGAGCATCAAATAGATGTATATGGCAAAAAGGGATTAACTCATAATCTAAAAGAGTTACATATCTATAATAAGTTGGATGATATTTTGCCAATGGTGTGGGAGAGATATGATGCTATTATCTGTATATTGGCTATGGGGGCAGTGGTTCGCAAGATAGCACCTCTTTTAAAAGATAAATCAACTGACCCTGCTATAGTTGTTATTAATTTGGCATTAGATAGAGTTGTTCCTCTGCTTAGTGGTCATCTAGGGGGAGCAAATAAGTTAGCTGATAGTATCGCTTCTGCTCTACCTAACTGTATCAATTTTATCTCAACAGCTACAGACCAAACCAAGACTTTGGCATTTGAGATGTTGGCTCAAAAAAGAGGTTGGGGGATAGAGAATCTAAAGGCTTTGGCTAGGATTTCAAATAGACTACTAAACAGAGAGATAGTAAAAGTAGCCACCTATCCAAATATATTTAACTCCATTCCTAATAGAGATAATTTGAAGTTGGTAGATTTTGAAAATTTGGATTTAGATATAGTGGTTATCTCTCCTATTATAGAGTCAAAAAGTTTAACTTTTAGACCAAAACTCTATTTGGGGATAGGTTGTAATCGAGATACCTCTTTTGAGATAATAGAAGAGAGCATAAAGCTTTTTTTGGAGAAGTATAGGCTCAAAATATCAGATATAAAAGCTCTTGGCTCATTTGAAGCTAAAAAAGATGAGGTTGGA
>CAZSHP010000204.1:0-2132 GCA_964606545.1 uncultured Sulfurovum sp.
TTATAGAAATTTCTAAAATTCTCTATAGTTGTTGACATATATTGAAGCTGTTCATTTGCCTCTTTTATAGTCAATAGTGCATCCTCATCACCATTGCAACTTCGTTTAATGTGCATAAAGGAGAATGACAAGAAGTTCAAAGGCTGTCTCCACTGATGTGCTATAATAGAAATCATCTCTCCCATAGATGCAAGTCTTGATTGTTGTAACAGTAGAGTCTGCTGTCTCTTTTGTTCATTTTCTACAAGTTTAAACTTATATGAGAGAGCAAAAGAGATAAGCGTAGACTCTAATGCAAAAGCAATATGCAAAAGAGGATAAGCACTAGAGTCTCCATCTTCAAATATAAGAGGCTGAAAAAATTTAATAATAGTAACTAGAAGTACTGCATACCAACCTATACTCAAAAAGTAAAATGGTATATCTTTCACCTCTATAAGTCTATGAGCCTCGGATAGAACTAGTAGAACCCATATAAAACTTGGCACAAATTTAACAATAATAGCATGGTCAAATATCAGCGTAAACAGAAGGTCAAAAAGAGCTATATAGATTACTATCTTAATAAGCTTATTTATTCTTTCTATATTATAAAGATTTAAAAAACTCTGTAAAAAAAGCAGAGAGAATATCAATACAAAAACCTGTGAAATATCAATATAAAATAGAGTAGGCTCAAAACTATATATATCATGAAAAGGCTGAATAAATAAACCCTCCATATTTATCATAAGAGCCACAATAGAAAACTGTGCCAAAGAGTAGTAGAGGTAATGTTTATCCTTGATATAAAAATAGAATGCAAGGTTATATATACCTGCACCTGCTACTATACCTAAACTAAATATAGCTACTATAAATGATATATTATCATATGTATATAGAGTTATATTCTCTGGAAAAAACTGCTCCTCGTAAAAAAAACCAATAATCCCCACTAGATAGAGAAGGAGAACTGCTAATTTTATCTTTACAACCTTATCCATAGAGATGTATCCTATAACCACATTTTGAGATATTCTCTATCCTGTCTTTTCCTATAAGTTTACGAACATCTCTCATCAAAGAGCGAAGAGCATTTGAACTCATAAACTTATCATACCAAACAAAATTCTCTATCTCCTCATATGAGACAATTCGTCCATGATTTTTAATTAAAATAGTTAGCAACTTATGCTGTGACTCTGTTAGTGTTACTATCTTATCATTATGTAATAGGGTATGATTAAACATATCATACTTATACTCATTTGTAATATTTACAATAGTTGGATTTTGAGTTCTTATCTGCTCAAAACAGGTATTTATCGCCTCAAATAGAGGCTCCTCCTCCATCGGTTTTACTAGATATTTTACTAGATTAAGACTTACAGCTTCCAATAGATACTCTGTACTAGTATATGCTGTTGTAATGATAATAGGTGTGGTTTTATCTTTTTTTCTAATATTTTTACAAAGGGTTAACCCATCCATATTGGGCATCTCTATATCTGTTATAATCATATCTGGTTTCTTCTCTCTATATACATCTAATGCTTCTACTCCATCGGCTGCTTCATATATCTCTGCAAAGTATGGACGGAGATATGATATAGCTATTCGTCGGATAAATGACTCATCCTCAACATATAAAAGATTATAATTTGTTTTCTTTAACACTTTTGCTCCTCTCTACACTTTTTCTACATTTTTTTCTAATACCTTGCTTATACTATGGTAGTATATAAATTATTTATTTAACCTTATGCTATAATTTTCTGTGCTATGATTAGTAAACTAAAAAGAGGTTTTTATGATGATAAGAGAAATAATTTTTATATTAATACTGTTTTTTATCGCAGGTTGTGGAATGTCTGGAAGCAATACCAAAGATGATTCAAAAGATATTTCAGTAGCAACTATTGATACAAGCAATGACCTAAATGTAACCGATTTTGGAACCCAAATTGCAGTAGCAGAAGTTGAAGAAGATACTATTTTACCTCAAACTTTTAGTATAGCGTTTCCAGATATATTAAAAAAAGGAACTCAAAAAGATGAGTCAAATAGTACAACCTCTCAGAGTAATCAAACAGATAATTTAGATGTTACTACTTTAGATAGTAATCAGACAGAGGATTCAAATGTTACTA
>CAZSHP010000205.1:0-2126 GCA_964606545.1 uncultured Sulfurovum sp.
ATAGATTTTAGTATTGGTTCTATATCTGTTCTTTGTATTATTTTTGTTGGGATTAGTTGCCCATGTTGCTGTAATCTTCTAGCTAGATTTGACTCTGTGACTATAGCTATCCCCTCTATCATAGAGAAGATGTCTCGTTGGTTAAAATAGTGAATTCCAGATATTATCTTGCAACCAAACTGTGCTGCCTCTGCGGCATTATGCCCACCGATAGGGGAAAAAGCACCACCTAGTATTACAATATCTGATATAGCATAGATATTTACTAACTCTCCAAGTACATCTGCTACTACTATATCGGAGTTAAATGCCTCATTATTAGAGTAGTTATGCCAACTATAGTGATACTCTTTAGCAAACTCTGCAACTATAGAGGAGACCTCAATAAACCGTTCAGGGTGTCTAGGAACTACTACTAATCTAGCTTGTGGCTCTGTCTCTTTTAGTTTGGCAAAAGCATCTAGTATTAACTCCTCCTCACCTTTATGAGTACTTCCTGCACAAATTAACATAGCTCTCGGTTTGGATAGTTGCTTGGTAACTTTTGGTATATTTGATAGTTTGATATTTCCTATAACTTTGATATTTTTAGCACCAAGTAGCTCTAGTCTCTCTTTGTCTATCTTGCTCTGTGCATATACCTCGTCAATATGTAGAAAAATCATCCTGTATAACCAAGAGATTCTCTGATATTTAGGAAATGACCTATCACTCATCCTAGCGTTTATGAGTAGTGTTTTTGCTCCTCTCCTCTTTGCCAAAGCAAATAGTAGATACCAAAACTCTGCCTCCATTACTATTAGAATCTTTTGAGGTCTAATCCAAGAAAAAAGTAGAGTCTCAAAAGAAAGATAACGGCTCTCTTTGCTCTTTTGAAAGATAGCTTCATAACCTGTTTGTGTAGTAGTAGTAAGCCGTAGCAACTCTGTTGGTAGCCTATCTACTATTGGATATATTGCTCTAGCCTCTCCAAAACTACAAGAGTGAAACCATATACCATTAGATTTTAGGGGTTTATTCTCCTTTAGAAAAAATCGTGCAGGAAGTGAGATTTTGTATTTTGGTTTTCGTTTTGAAAACCAAAATATAAAAGGGAGTGCTATAACATAAAGTAGAGTAACTATAATAGTATAGAGGATAAAAAATATCTTATCCAAATGAGTTCCTACCTACGCCTCTGCTGTTTGAGGTTCAAGATATAGGATTCTTCCACAGTGGTGACAGGTGTTAATCTCTTCGGATTTTATAATCGCTGCATATGCAGAGTCATTTAGTTTCATATAGCAACCATAACATGCCTGTTTTTTGACAGGAACAACAGCTGTATTTCTAGCCCAAATACGAATCTTTTCATAAAATGAGAGGATTTTTTGGTCAATTGTCATAGTGTGACTCTCTCTAGTAGCAAAGAGTCTACCCTTGTCTGCCTCAATAGAGTTTAGCTTCTCACTCACTGTAGCAGAAACCTTTGCGACCTCCTCATTTGCAGACTCAAACTCAGCAGTTACCGTCTCAATCTCTTGGTTTTTGACCTCAAGAATCTTGTCTAGTCTCTCTATCTCGCTGTTGGCATGACTTAGCTTCTCTTTTGCAAGTTCACTCTCCATCTGTAGAGCTTTCATCTCTTTTTCTGTCTTGACCTCTTTCTCTTTGGCTACACCACGAGTCAACTGCTCATCAAGGGCTTTAATCTGCTCCTCATAAGAGATAATTTTTGAGTTAGCATCCTCTATTGCTAAATTTAACTCTGTTAATCTTTTGGCAATATCATCTCTCTTTGTTACTTTTCTCTCTAGTTTTTTCTGTGCGGCTACGATTAGTGGTGTAAAATCATCTATTGCTTTGTCAATCTTAGAAAGCTCAATTAGTTCACTTAAATGTTTGTTCAATCTCTATCCTTTGGGGTTTCAAGCATATTTTGGTAGTACCTATTTATCATAAATTATTGCAAATGGGTTTTGTGATTGCGAAATTATACCTAAATGACCTAAATTTTTCAATTCATACATCATCACATCTACAAAGAATTTTTCACTCTCATAGTGACCAATATCCACCATCATTAGATTTTGACTCATAGCTTTCATCGCATCATGATATTTTATATCACCTGTCAAAAAACAGTC
>CAZSHP010000206.1:0-2075 GCA_964606545.1 uncultured Sulfurovum sp.
AATAACACAACAACAGAAATAAAAGAAGAGGTCAAAGAGTCAAAGCTACCATCTGGACCAAAGAGAGTAGTAGTTGACCCAATTACTAGAATTGAGGGGCATCTAAGAGCAGAGGTGATTGTAGGAGATGATGGAATAGTACAAAATGCGTTTGTATCATCAACTCTATGGAGAGGATTAGAGGTTATTGCAAAGGGTAGAGACCCTAGAAATGTACCTCTAATTATGCAGAGAATCTGTGGTGTTTGTACATACTCTCACTACCTCAAAAGTACAATAGCTGTTGAAGATGCTCTAAATATCAAGATTCCACTCAATGCAGAACTTGTTAGAACTCTAATGAATGCAGCGTTGTTTATGCACGACCATGTAGTTCACTTTTATCATCTTCATGGTGTTGATTGGGTGGATATTGTATCAGCCCTTAGTGCTGATGAAAAAAAGGCTAGTGAGTTAGCATTTAAATATACAGACAACCCAATTGGAACAGGCGTTAATGACCTCAAAAAAGTAAAAGAGACAGTAGCCAAATTTGCAAAACATCCACAAGGACTTGGACCATTTGCTAATGCTTATTGGGGTCATGGAACTTATAAATTTACACCAGAGCAGAATTTAATTGCTTTAGCTCACTATCTAAAAGCATTAGAGATGCAGAGATTAGCAGCTCAACTCTTGGCGATTTTTGGTGGGAAAAATCCACATCCACAATCATTAGTTGTTGGTGGTGTATCATGTGTTATGGATATTTTAGACCCTGCTAGAATGGGAGAATATCTAACTAAATATAAAAAGATGGCAAACTTCGTCAAAAATGCTTATGTAGCTGATATTAAAATGGCAGCAGAGATGTATAAAACTGAAATATCAGTTGTTAAACCTGTTGGTGTTAAAAACTTTATGGCATTTAGAGATTTTATGGTTGGAAGGAATCAATATCTATTTGATAGTGGGTATATAGAGAATGCAGATTTGACCAAAGTATTTGATATTAATGAGGATTTAATAACAGAAGAGGCTACTCACTCTTGGTATGCAGATGATGAACCACTTCACCCTTATGATGGAAAAACAAACCCTAACTATACAGGTTTTGTAGATGGTGAGAGCGTTGGCCCTGATGGTGAGATGATTCACTCTAAACTACTCGACCCAAAAGGCAAATATAGTTGGATTAAATCACCAAGATATGATGGTAAACCAATGGAGGTTGGGCCTCTTGCTTGTCTGCTTGTAAGTTATGCTAGAGGTAATAAACTAGTCAAAGAGTCTGTTAATGGATTCCTCAAAGAGACAGGACTTCCTGTAAAAGCACTCTTTACAACACTTGGGCGAACGGCTGCGAGAGCATTGCAGTGCGAAATTATTGCAGATAATGCTATTGTGGCGTTTAATAATCTGATAGAGAACCTAAAAGTTGACCAAGAGACATGCGCCCCTTATGTAATTGACAGAGATGGAGAGTACAAAGGTAGAGGAATTGGTGATGTTCCAAGAGGAATGTTAAGCCACTGGATTAGAATCAAAAATGGTGTTTGTGAAAACTATCAAGCCGTAGTTCCAAGTACATGGAATGCAAGTCCAGAAGATGCCAATGGTATAAAAGGTCCTTATGAGGCTGATTTGGTTGGGTTGAAGATTTTAGATATTACTCAACCACTAGAGATTATTAGAATTATTCACTCTTATGACCCATGTATCGCTTGTGCTGTGCATGTAATGGATACCAAAGGAAATAAACTAAGTGAATATAAAGTTGACCCACTCTATGGTGGAGCGTGTAGCATATAAGGAGCTAAAATGGAAAAAGTAAATGAAAATGGTTCTATTGAGGCTAAGAGATGTGATATAGAGCAGGAGATGGAGTTTACTGCTGGATATAGATGGCAACATTGGATTAGAGCTATCTCTATTGTAGTTTTAACTATTACAGGATTTTATATTGCTGTGCCATTTATAAGCCCTATTCCAAATCCAGAGCCTACAAATTTTATGTATGGACTCTTTAGAAGTTGGCATATTATTTTTGGTTTTGTAATGACTTGGGTAGTAGTTTATAAGAGTTATCTCTTTAT
>CAZSHP010000207.1:0-2072 GCA_964606545.1 uncultured Sulfurovum sp.
CCAAGTTGTGACAAAAGTGCTTCTGCTGATAAATCAATTTGCATCTGTTTTTCCTCGTTCTATTATTTATTGCTGTTCTAAAATAATTTAAAAGATTAGAACCAATCAATATCAAACTTTAACATATTTTTGTCCGTTTAAACCTTAAAAATATTAGTAAAATTAATATGATATTAATTAATTTGTTTAAAATTATTCAATAAGAAAATGTGTATTAATCGTGTTTTCCGAGGTTTGCGTGATAAAAGCTTAACTAAAAGCCCACAAAATCTTTTTTAATAAATGTAACTAATTGTGACAAAAATGTGTAAAATTATATTTTATGATACTATATAATATACTTAGTATATTTTAGATAAAATTTCAAAAATTAATATTGGATATAAAATGGACTATTTACAAATCAAAGGAGGGGCTAAACTGCATGGCTCTGTTAACATCTCTGGTGCGAAAAACTCTGCTCTTCCTGTTATCGCGGCTACTATACTCTCTGATAAACCTATCAGGCTCACAAACCTACCAAATGTTGTTGATATAAGAACTCTGTTGAAACTACTCACCATATTAGGTGGAGAGGTTGAGCATAATGGTACTATCGCAACCATAAATAATGGAACTATGAGTTCTACTAAAGCTGTGTATGAGATAGTCTCTCAGATGAGAGCATCTATTTTGGTACTTGGACCTCTATTGGCTAGATTTGGTGAGTGTGAAGTGAGTCTACCAGGTGGTTGTGCGATAGGTCAAAGACCAATTGATTTACACCTAAAGGCACTAGAGGCTATGGGTGCTAGGATAGAGATAAAGGGTGGATATGTCAGAGCCGTTGCACCAAATGGTCTACAGGGAGCAAAGGTAATATTTGATAAGATAACTGTTGGTGGAACAGAAAATATAATTATGGCAGCAGCTCTAGCACATGGTACGACAACTATAGTAAATGCTGCAAAAGAGCCAGAGATTGCACAACTATGTGAGATGATAGCTGATGCAGGAGTTAAAATAGAGGGGATAGGTACAGGTTCGATTATCATAGAGGGAACAGGTCAGAAACCTTTAGAGTTCAAAGAGGTAGAGATTATTCCTGATAGAATAGAAGCAGGTACTTATCTCTGTGCAGGAGCAATCACAGGCTCTACTATAACTATAAAAAAAGCAAATGCTACACATATACAGACCTCCATAGATAAGTTAGAGGCTATGGGGTGTAGTTTTGGTATTGATGGTGATATGATAACTATACATCCAACTAAGAGGTTAAAACCTATAAATATAACTACCACAGAGTACCCTGGATTTCCGACCGATATGCAGGCACAGTTGATGGCAGTGGCCACAATGGCTGTGGGAGATAGTCTAATCGAGGAGAGACTTTTTGAAAATCGTTTTATGCATGTGAGTGAGCTTAACCGTTTAGGAGCAGATATTTGGCTAAAAGGAAGTATAGCCGCTGTCCGTCCTGTGGCTGAACTCCACGGTGCTGATGTGATGGCGACAGACCTTAGAGCTAGTTCAGCTCTAGTTCTCGCAGGGTTAGTAGCAGAGGGAGTTACCAATGTTCATCGTATCTACCATCTCGATAGAGGGTATGATAATTTAGAAGGGAAGCTTCTATCTTTGGGGGCAGATATTAAGAGATTAAAGGAGTAGAGTGGTTTTTGTTTATTAAAAATTTAAATATTAGATATAATTTTATAAAAAATAGTAGGATAAAATATGAAAATAGTTTTAATTATAAGCTTGATATTTGGATTTTTAAATGCTCAACAGAGAGAGGCTCTATTGATAGGAAATAGCAACTATAGATATATATTAAATTTGGAGAATTCATCATATAATCTAAAAAGATTAAAAGAGACTCTACAAAAATTAAATTTTGATGTCAAAATCAAAACAGATTTGGATTCTGAAAATTTAGAGGAAACAATAGATGATTTTGCCTCTCGTCTCTCAAAAAATAGTAATAGTATAGGATTTTTCTACTATACAGGTCACGGGTGTCAAGTTGATTATCAAGGTTACCAAAATATAGCGTAAAGCCCCTAGCTTCAGCTATGGGGATATAAGCGGGG
>CAZSHP010000208.1:0-2068 GCA_964606545.1 uncultured Sulfurovum sp.
TTTTTGCCTATGCATCGCACCTCGGGAGAGGATGCGACGAGGTGGAGCTAGTTAATGAATATCGAGACCATGATGCAGAATGGGACAACGAAGTATTAGACCATAATGAAATTGTAATAGTTGTAGCAGGAAATAATAATGCAAATCATGGGAATGAAATCTCTTCTCCAGGAAAAGGATTTAATGTAATTACTGTTGGAAACTATAATGATGCAACCGATAGAATTAATTCTAGTTCTTGTTATATTGACCCTGAAACAGGTATCAATAAACCTGAAGTCTCAGCTCCATGAACAAGTATTGTGGCAGGTGGACATACTATGACTGGAACAAGTATGGCTGCCCACATGTTGCAGGTTTTGCAACTGATTTACTCTCTCAATACTCATGGTTACAATTGCATCCTTATTGGTTTAAATCTCTTCTTTTGGCAACATCAACAAAATCTATTAGTGGAGGAAAATATAAAGTAGGTGTAGGAGGAATTGATTTCTATGATGCTGTTTATAATGGCAAAAATACATATTGGACAGGTTCTTTTGATTATTGGAGTAGTCATGACGGTGGTACAATAAGCACAAAAATTGAAAAAGTATATAATCTAAGTGCAGGTAAGGATATGTATGCTGCAATTTCTTGGTTGAATGATGGAGATTATACTTTAGCACATAGAACAGATACTCATGCTATTGGTAAAGATTATGACTTAAGAGTTTATGACCCAAATGGTAATTATGTATGAGGTAGCACCTCTGGTAATGACTCTTATGAGGTAGTAGATTTTCATACAGATGTATCAGGTAATTATAAGTTTGTAATTAATGAATATGCTGATAGAGATACTAGCACATCAATGTATCTAGGTCTTTCTGTTAGTTGGTATTAAAAAAAAGTATCTCCAAAATTTTTTTGGAGGTATCCCATAAAATCTACATTTTTTTATTATATATTGTTATATATAAAACCATACAAGGAGTCAAAAATGAAAAAAATAGTCATCATTATCCTATTAATTATAGGATTTATTGGTTGTGGAAGTAACTCTACAGAGGAGAGTAGTCAAGTGGTCAAAAACCTTCTCACTATAGAAGCTAATTGCTTATTTAATGAAAAAAAGCTCTATCTACATGCTAAATATTTTGAAAAGATAGAAAATCAAGAAGTATTAGATATATTTATTTCAGACCTCAATTATCGTCGAAATGATACCAATATATCTAGGATAGAGGTGGATTTTGCAAAATATAATGTTTTGATTTATTATACCAAATATAATGCTCAAAATCAGATTGATGAGTATAGAGAAGAGATTACTATAGAGAGTAATAACTCTGTAAAAATCAAGCAAATTTTTACAGGACATACAAAAGAGGAAAACAAATATTTTGGTGAAGCATTACAGTTGCGTCTCTATCATATTGATAAGACCATTAAATATGTAGAGATGGTTCATGAGGATGAAATCTCCCAAATATCTATGGATAACCCCTCTAAACCAACTCAAGATAGAGTGGTTAGTTTCTTTGTGCATACACAAGGTTATGGAGAAGAGATGATTGAAGTTTTTGATGATAATGATAGCTATCAAATATTTTTAGATGAACAAAATATTACGCAAAAACCAACCAAAGAGATAGATTTTAAACGATATAGAGTACTCTATAGAGTGGTAATGAGTGGATATGGTGCTATATCAAGAGTAGAGGAGACCATAAGATTTCCAAAATCAATAGTAGCCGAGATAGTCAATAAAAATATTCGTCCTAAAGATATGTATGGTTCTGCTACTGGGGCTGCATTAGCATATGATTTTCTAATCTATTTGGTAGATAGAGATATTGAATCTGTTGAGATTGTTCATCAAAATAGAGATAATACTGAAATAGATATGAGAAATTAGATTTAATTGGTAGAGTGTTTGTCAAAGACGATGGTACAGGAGAGGGCTTTAGCTCGTTCCCATCCGTCCTTGGAATTCCAATAAGAGTATTAGAGTCCTAAAATAGAAGCTTTTATTATATTTTACCAAAATATAGCGTAAAGCCCCTAGCTTCAGCTATGGGGATAT
>CAZSHP010000209.1:0-2063 GCA_964606545.1 uncultured Sulfurovum sp.
TCAGAAGGCTCAATTGCCCTACAGGAGATAGAGTGGCATCTATTTGATATTGTTTTTCTGCTTGGGTTATCCTATGCACTCAAACATGATAAACATGTTAGGGTGGATATATTTTTTGCTAACTACTCACTAGAGAATAGGGCTATAGTTCAGATTTTATCTATGCTGATTTTGGTTATCCCTTTTTCTCTCTTTTTTCTAGTTGGTTCATTTGAGATGACGGTTCAATCATACTTACAAAATGAGATTTCATCCGATCCAGGGGGATTGACTAATCGTTATATCATCAAAGGGGTTCTCTTTTTTGCTTTTATACTCTTGGTGATGCAATCTATTTCAGAGGTTATCAAAGCCTATCGCAAGATAGAGTCCAAGAGAAAATTTTATCTGCTTTTTGGGGGTGTGATTCTCTTTTTTATCTTATGCTCTCTCGATTTGCCGTTTCTGCTTGAACCTCTTTGGCTTATGTTTCTGCTAACTCTGTTTCTGCTTATGAGTGGGTTTCAGGTCGCTTTTGTCTTTGCAGGGGTGGCACTTTTTTTTGCTCTGATTAGTGATGAGTTGGGGTTACATGTGTTGGAGATGTTGCCATATCGTGTCTATGGGATTATGGGTAATGTTACGCTAATGGCTGTGCCTCTCTTTATTTTGATGGGATTGATTTTGGAAAAGTCGAAAATAGCAGAGGATTTACTCTTCTCTATGGGGAAACTCTTTGGTAGAGTAAGAGGTGGTTTAGCTATCTCTGTGGTTGTCGTGGGTGCAATCTTGGCTGCTAGTACAGGGATTGTGGGTGCTAGTGTGGTTATGATGAGTCTAATCGCTCTACCTTTGATGCTCAAACACAAATACTCACCAGAATTAGCCACAGGAGCAATTGCATCAAGTGGAACTCTAGGTCAGCTTATCCCTCCATCTATTGTACTTATTGTACTTGGTGACCAGATGCACCTAAGTGTAGGGGATTTGTTCAAAGCGGCCGTAGTTCCAGGGATTTTACTTATTCTGCTATATATTGCATATATTCTTATCTATGCTAGGCTTCGACCCTCTGTTGCTCCTGCTATTGAGATTGAGGGGGGGGAGTATAGAGATGTGGTAAAAGAGGCTCTCAAAGTTATTGCTCCACCTCTGCTACTGATCGTGACCGTACTTGGGACTATCTTTGCAGGGATTGCTAGTCCTACAGAATCAGCGGCCTTTGGGGTGATTGGGGCTTTGGTTTTGGCTGTTTATAATCGTCAATTCTCTTTTGAGCTATTGCGATATGCTTCTATCGAGTCGGTCAAACTCACCTCTATGATATTTATGATACTTATCGGTGCTACTGCCTTTTCGCTAGTCTTTAATGAGCTTGGTGGGGATGTAATGGCTATGGAGTTTTTCAAAGGTGATATAGGGGATAAGTGGGCATTTATATTTATTGCAATGTTTGTTATATTTATGCTTGGGTTCTTTATAGATTTTATTGAGATTGCTTTTGTAGTTGTGCCGATTTTAGTACCTATCGTTCACTCATTTGGAATTGACCCTATTTGGTTTGCTATCTTGATAGCTATGAATCTACAGGCTTCATTTTTGACTCCTCCGTTTGGGTTTGCTCTCTTTTATCTAAAAGGGGCTTCGGGGGATATGGTGACTACGGGGCAGATTTATCGTGGGGTGATACCATTTATTGGGTTGCAGGTTTTGGCTCTGTTGATAGTGGTGCTGTTTCCTGATTTGATTTATATTTTTGGGAAGTGAGTTTTAAATCAAATATAGATAAAGGATATTAAAATGTATATAAAACAACAATATGACAAAATAAAACTAGGCAAAAAAGAGATAACTCTAAAAAACAATCAAACTATCGTAGAAGATATAAATAGAGTGATAAATCATATTCAAACCAATAAGATATTGGCAACCAAAGCCGAACGGCATTTTGGGCTTAAGTATATAAAAGAGCTAAATGATATATTGGTTAATCCTCTTGATATTATCTCTACTCGTCCTGCACAAAAGACCTATCCAAATATTAATGGGGTTTATCTGATTTTAAGAGCAATGGGGATTATACG
>CAZSHP010000210.1:0-2041 GCA_964606545.1 uncultured Sulfurovum sp.
ATAAACAAACCATCAGGTCTATTGGTACATAGGTCACCAATAGACAAAAGAGAAACAGTGTTTGCTCTACAGTTGATTCGTGACCAAATAGGTCAATTTGTCTATCCAATTCATCGCTTGGATAGACCTACTTCGGGTGTGCTTGTTTTTGCACTAAGTAGTGATATAGCTAGAGTAATGTCAGAAAAATTAAAAAATCATGAAATCCAAAAAGAGTATCTAGCTATAGTACGAGGTTACACAAAAGAGAGTGAACTAATAGATTATGACCTAAAAGTCCTACTTGATAAAAAAGCAGACAGAGACAGAAGAGACAACAAAGAGCCTCAATTTGCACAAACCTACTACGAGAGACTAGCTACTATAGAACTACCATATCCTGTAAGTCGATACCCCGTAGCTAGATACTCTCTACTAAAACTCACCCCAAAAACAGGACGAAAACACCAACTAAGACGACATATGAAACATATATTTCACCCCATAGTAGGAGATACAAAATATGGACGAAATGAGCATAATAATCTCTTTAGAGAGAAGTTTAATTCTCACCGTCTACTGCTTCATGCTAGTAAAATATCTTTTTTGCATCCTGTTAGTGGTGAGCCTTTGGTGGTTGAGGCTAGAGTGGATGAGGTTTTTGGTAAAGTTATTAGTCTTTTTTGATTAATTCTCAAAAAACAAAAGTTTACTTTACTAAAAACTAATAAAAACCTAAACTACTATTTGGTAAAATCAAAAATAACCAAAAGTATAGTTTAGGATTTAATATGATAGAGCCATTACAAGAGAAACAACAACGACTTCTAAAGAGTCTAAAAAATATAAGTTATACTAGAGAAGCATTCAGATATATTGATAATCAAGAGAAAATGGTTGGGATTATCGGCTCTCGTGGAGTAGGTAAAACAACTCTAATGCTACAGTATATCAATCAATTTGAACCTGATGAGGTTTTATACTTTTCTGCTGATGATTTATTGGTTTTAAACTATGGAATTTATGATATTGTAGATGAATTTTACTCATTAGGTGGACGAGTGGTTGCCATTGATGAGGTGCATCGCTTCAAAAATTGGTCACAACATCTCAAAAACATCTATGACTCTTTTCCAGATTTAACTATTCGCATCTCAGGTTCATCAATGCTCAATATACTCTATGAAAGTCACGATTTAAGCAGAAGATTAGTGTTAAAAGAGGTTAAGCGTCTAAGTTTTCGTGAGTATCTGATTTTAAAAGAGAAAATCAAACTAGAAGCGTACTCTTTTGTAAAGATACTTGAAAACCATAGAACTATTAGTGCTATGACAGTAGATAAATATCCCAAGATTTTAAAATACTTTAGAGATTATCTAAAGAGAGGCTGTTATCCTTATGGATTAGAGAGTTATTTTTTTTCCGAAAAACTATTTAATGCTTTGGAGAAAATCATCTATGAAGACATCCCATCTCTCAATAGAATAAAATATGACCAACTAGCTATATTCAAGAGGCTTATATATATTATTGTCAGTGCAAAAGTGCCATACAAAGTAAGCGTAGAGGCATTATCAAAAGAGCTTGGAATCACTGAACCAACACTCTATGTCTATTTTGATATTCTAAACAAAACAGGTATCTTTAATTCGATAAAAAAGTACTCCAAAAAGATTTCAAGAAAACCCGACAAGCTACTTTTTGATAACACCAATATACTATACGCTTATGCAAAGGAGTACAAAATAGAGGTAGATATAGGTACAGTAAGAGAGACTTTTTTTGCCTCTTGTTTCGGAGATGATTTGATGCTCTATTACTCTAATATTGGCGATTTCAAGGTAGGAGAGTATATTTTTGAAGTAGGTGGAAGAGGAAAGAGTTTTAAACAGTTAGAGGGAGTAGAAGATGGCTATTTGGTTATTGATACAGACTTTACAGTACATCCAAGAAAAATACCTCTTTGGTTGTTTGGGTTGATGGAGTAGGTCGAACTACCCCTCTCCGACCTACGGTTAAAAAATAACGCAAAAAGCACAAAAGTTATATTTTAATTAATTCT
>CAZSHP010000211.1:0-2007 GCA_964606545.1 uncultured Sulfurovum sp.
AAACCCATTCGAGTCTATAATGATGGAGTAAAAACCTTTATACAGATGCCAAAAGATATGAGTGTGCAAGAAGCCCCTGCTCTATTGGTTTTAGATAACTCATCTAATAAAAACTTGGTAAATTATCGACTAAAAGAGGATAAATATATTGTTGATAAACTATTTAATAGAGCCATTTTAATATTAGGAGTTGGAGAGGACCAAGAGAGTGTAATTATTAAAAGAGTCAATAAAAGCTCACAATATTATCACAAAGATAGTGATTTAGATATATTACAAGGAGAGAGTGATGAGTATTAAAAATATAGTTTTAATATCAATAACCCTAATCTTTATTGGATGCAGTTCACACACTAACCGTTTTACTCCATTTATAAGTAGTAAAATCAATTTGGATAAAAATAGAGATAAAATAATAATTCATGATTTTATAACCATAATAAAAACCTACTACCCACCTGCAACAACAGTATTTCAAATAGAACAGACCAATACAGAGTTCGCAAAAAAGATAGAAAATAGTCTTAGACAAAGAGGTTATGGATTAGGAGCAATATATAGTGATGATATAAAAAGAGTTCCTCTTGCTTGGAAAATAACCTACTTAACTAAAAAGCTAATTCGAGTCTCCTACTATATAGGAGATGCTAGTGTTAGTAGAGTGTATCAACTAAAATATAATCTCTATCAACCATATAGCTCATTTTCTGCTATTGGATTAGATAGTAGAAAATTTGCTAATATAAACTTCTCAATGGATAACACCTATCAACAACCTACCATTTTAGAGGCTACTGTAACTGCTAGTAGTCTAAAAATCAGGTCCAAACCGACAGTAAAATCAAAAACTCTCGCTATTAAAAAGAGAGGAGAGCATGTATATTATAAAGAGATTGTATTAGATAATAATAACCAAGAGTGGGCTAAATTAGAGGGTGGAGGCTATATGAAAGCATCATATCTAAAACTATAAGAGCTAAATATGAATAATCCAAACCTAAATGTAAATCAATCTCCATCATCTATAACTAAAAATGGAAGATTTGCCTCAAAAAAACCATATCTTATACTCTTTGGAATTCTTACGCTCTTTTTAATAGGAATGGTGTATGCAACAGCCCAAAGAGGTAATATTAATAAATCTCAAGAGGAGAAAAACTCAAATGCCATCAAGTCAGATACAACAAAAATAGATGAGATATTAAAATCTCTAAGCTCCATAAAAAGAGATTACTTTGAGAGTAACCAAAGTAAAAATCCTAAAATGTTAATAGTTACAAAGACTAAAACAGCCCCTCCACTACAAGCCCCAAAAGAGCCAAAAATGACCGATAGCCAAAAGGAGAGGTTAGCTATAAAAAAGATGAAACAAAAGGCTCTATTAGAAGCAATTAGAGGTAAAACTAAAATCAAAAATAGTGATATAATCAAACCCAAAGATATAAATCAAAAAGCAAAAAATAGAATATACTCATCAGATGCACCCAATACAGAGTTTCTCAATAACTATATAAAAAACTATGATAAAATCACAAAAGGTAAAACCCATAACACACCATCTTCTAACTCTATCTTTAAAGAGAAAAGTGATGAGTATCTACAACACACCAAACAAAAGCCTCTATCTCCTTATGAGTTAAAAAGAGGCTCAATTATCCCTGCTGTTTTAATAAGTGGGATAAATTCTGAACTACCAGGAAATATCATCGCCCAAGTAAGAGAGAGTGTCTATGATACAGTTACAGGAAACCATCTACTTATCCCACAAGGCTCAAAACTAATAGG
This sequence comes from uncultured Sulfurovum sp., assembly GCA_964606545.1. Classification (GTDB taxonomy): domain Bacteria; phylum Campylobacterota; class Campylobacteria; order Campylobacterales; family Sulfurovaceae; genus UBA1140. The sequence goes on from CAZSHP010000211.1 coordinate 1,786, forward strand.
AGTCTATGGCTCACAGGTACAGTATGGTCAAATAAGAGTCCTTATAGCCTTTAACTCCATTGTATTTCCTGATGGTCAAACTCTTAATATTGGAGCAATGAGTGGAATAGACCAAAAAGGGTATGCAGGATTTAAAGACCAAGTTGATAACCACTACTTTAAGATATTTGGCTCAGCCCTATTACTTGGTATGATAAGTGGAGAGATAAATATAGAAAATGG
>CAZSHP010000212.1:0-2006 GCA_964606545.1 uncultured Sulfurovum sp.
CTGCATCAACAATAGATGCTACAGAACGGTCTAAAACACGATGATCATAAGCTTTTAGCTTAAGTCTAATTTTTTCCATTTATTTTACCTTATAAAGAACTCGTTAAGTTTACCACAACACATGGCAACATTAACTAAAATTTGGAATCGTATTGTAGCGAGATAGGCTTTTGGAGAGTTTTTTAAATTAAATGTTTTTTATAATTTTATAGAAAAACTTTCCTTTTTAAAAGGATTTATAAAATATATAATAATCAGTGAAATTCATTTTTAATTTATTTTAAATAGATACAATAAATCTAAAAGGATACTAATGCACAATAAGCTAGAAAATTTAATGGGCAGATTTGGCTCATTTATTCACGACAATCCCCTAAAAGTTATTTTGGTCCTGGTACTACTACTATCATTTCCACTCTACCATATTCCAGAGATAAAGATGGACACCTCTACAGAGGGTTTTATGCACGATAATGACCCTGTTCTACTCACATATAATAAGTTTCGTGAACAATTTGGACGGGATGAGAGGGTGGTTATTGCCATTTGGAATGATAATATTTTTACTCTAAAATTTCTAAAGACTCTAAGAGAGATACACAAAAAGATAGAGACTAAAGTACCTTTTGTAGAGGATGTAACATCTCTATACAATGTTAGAAATACTCGTGGAGATGGAGATAAACTAATTACAGATGATTTACTAGAGCCATTTCCCACTACACAAGAGCAGGTTGATGATATTAGACAAAGAGCCATGAGTTCTCACTTTTACAAAGACCTATTTATTAGTCAAGATGGGAAAATGACTACCATTATGATAGAGACTGATGCCTACTCTCATGAGGGTGAGATAAAAGGAGCTGATGAGGATGCTTTTGATGATGGATTTGAGGAGGATAGCACTGCAGATAATAGACCAAAAACCTTTTTGACAGATGCTGAAAATGCTCAACTAGTCAATGCTGTTCTAAAAATTGCTGATGAGTACAGAGCCAAAGGGCTAGATATTTTTGTAGCAGGTTCTCCCTATGTAAACCATGATTTAAAATCTCAAATGAGACATGATATGCAGAAATTTATGCGTATTACTCTTATAATTATTCTCTTTTTTCTATTGATTATATTTAGACGAGCATCGGCTGTTTTTTATCCTCTATTGGTGATTATAATTTCACTCTTAACTACAATTGGGACAATGGCATGGGCAGGAGTAGCATTTAAACTCCCTACACAAATAGTTCCCTCTCTGCTTTTGGCTGTCTCAGTGGGTGCTACAGTACATGTTCTTTCTATCTTTTTTGATAGATTTAATAAAACAAAAGACAAGAGAGATGCACTATCCTATACTATGGGACATTCGGGATTGGCTATTGCTATGACCTCGATTACTACAGCTATAGGGATTGGTTCTTTTGCAGGTAGTGAAGTTGCTCCTATTTCTGATTTGGGTATTTTTGCTTCATTGGGGGTGATGATTTCTCTACTTTTGACTTTAACTCTATTACCTGCTCTTTTGGCTGTTACTAAACTCAAACCAAAATCAAAAATCGAAGCAGGAAAATTAGATAATATGATGAAAAGATTAGCTACAGTTCCTGTAAAATATACAAAAACAATATTGATTGGTAGTTTTATTATAGTAACTGTTGCTCTTATTGCCTCTTTTCAAGTTAGACTATCTCACAATCCATTGAAATGGTTTCAACCTGATAGTATGACTCGTGTATCAACTGAAACTATTGATGCTCAAATGAATGGAACGGTAACCATAGAGGTAGTAGTCGATACAGGCAAAGAAAATGGATGGATTGACCCAGTTAGATTAGCCAAACTCAATCAACTATCAACCAAATTAGAAAAATATGTAGATGAACACACTCATGTAGGAAAAGTAGTCTCACTAGCAACTATTGTCAAAGAGACAAATCGAGCATTACATGAAAACAAAGAGGAGTTTTACACTATCCCAACAGATGCAAATCTAGTCTCACAAGAGCTTCTAC
>CAZSHP010000213.1:0-1994 GCA_964606545.1 uncultured Sulfurovum sp.
TACAAGACAAAGAGACACAATACCAAAACTTCCTAAGCCAAAAATCAGACAAAACACTAGAGAAGGAGCTAGAGCGATATGAGAAGTAGTATTGTGGTTGCTATGCTTTTATGCTCAAATCTTGTGGCAGATATGGTGTTTGAGGAGTGGAATAGGCAAGAAACCCAATCTTTTGTCAATTATCAGACTCAAATGGATAGGGCATTTGTAGATATGCTTCAGAGAGATTGGCAGGAGTATTATGCTGTGGAGGATAGTGTTCACTATCTTCGACCAAAACCTAGACGACAACCTATACGCCAATCTAACCCTCAAATCAAAGAGCATATAAAGGTCTCTCCTAAACTAGTTACTCCTACAAACGCACCTACTATTTCTAAAAAGAGAACCCCTATAGGGTATCAAAAAATCGCTTTTGATTTTTTCTCTATAGGTGTAGAGATACTATATGAGCAGAGGTTCTCTTATAATATAGAGACTATATCTAACTCAACTATAGCAAAATATTGGTATAAACTTAGCTCTTCTAACTATAGACCTCTACTTAAACAGATTCGGGAGTATCGAGAGGTTTATGGTCTGAATGATTGGGCTACCTATCTTTTGGTTCGAGAGATAACAAAACAGATAAATTATGAAACCAATAATCGAAATTTATTAAGTTGGTTTATCTTGGTGGAGTTGGGGATAGATGCAAAGGTTGGTTTCTCATCTAATCATATATCTCTACTGTTGGGTAGTAGACAAAAATTATATGGAGTAAAATACTTTTCTCTAAATGGCAAAAACTACTATCAAATCAATAACCAAGAGAACCATAAACTAAAAATCTATAGAGGAGAGATAGGTTTACTCCATACCATAGATTTTAGAGATAAAATAGTCAAGCTTCCTTTGGATATAAAAAGTAGAGAGATTAGATTTGTATATCAAGATAGAGAGTATGGATTGAGCTTTGAGTATAATCAAAATCTAGTCAAACTCTATAAAACCTATCCTCAACTCGACTATAATCAATATGGACAACTCTCTACCATTAGTAGGGAGTTTATCCATCAGAAGCTATCACCTCTCATCTCTAATATGAGTGAGATTGATGCTATTAACTTCTTGTTGAGATTAACCCAAAATGGTTTTAGATATAAAACCGATAGAGAGAACTTTGGATATGAAAAGGTGATGTTTTTTGAAGAGACACTACACTATAGTCATAGTGATTGTGAAGATAGAGCTATCTTTTTTGCACAATTGGTTAGAGAGTTGCTCCATCTCCCTATACTATTTATCAAATATCCAAACCATCTAGCAACAGCTATATCACTACCCAACTCATCTATAGGAGGTGACACTTTTATCTATAAAAATCAGCGATACATCATCGCAGACCCAACATACAGCAGTGCCAATATTGGTCAAGCTATGCCCGATTTGGAGGGTGTAAAATTTAAAATCATAGAACCATAAGGAGTTAGAATGAGAAGAGTAATAATTATACTATTTATAGGGCTGATAACTATGCAGTTTGTTGCATGTACATTTACAAATAGAGGTAATCATGGTATGCCTGAGTGGGTTCATAACCCAAGAGTTGAGGGGTATATAACTTCTCTTGGAGTAGCTAATCCCAATAAAGGGGATGATATAGCCCTACAACGAAGTGAAGCTATGGCAGTAGCACGAGATGATATGGCACGGCAGATTGAGACCAAGATTGGAAGCCTTGTAGATAAGTTTGCTGAGTCAACAGGAAGTGGAGAGAATGAGAGCTACGCGAGAGATGTCAAAATCAAGATACGAAATGTAGCCAAGATGAAATTACGAGGGTCAAGACCCCAAAAATCATGGATGTCTCCAAGTGGCAAACTATATCTACTTATGACCCTAGAGACAAAAGAGGTTATCAATATGTTAAAACAGAGTGTTGATAATCAAAATGACAAAGAGATAAAGTTCCAACGCTTTTTATCTGATAAGAATCAAAAAGAGTTGGAGAG
>CAZSHP010000214.1:0-1992 GCA_964606545.1 uncultured Sulfurovum sp.
AGAAGATAGAGAGATAAATATATTGCCAATGATAAAACATATAACAGAAGAGAGAGACAAAACCATAGCAATCTCCAAGTTTTTTAATACGCTAGTGGAGATAATCTACATTATATACAAACAGCACAATCTACCACTAGTTCTAAGTGGTGGAGTATTTCAAAATAGAGTATTGTTAGAGTTAGTTTTAGATAGAATCCCTACAGCGATTATTTCAAATCAGATTCCACCAAATGATGGAGGTATAGCATTAGGACAAATAGCAAGTGTAGGAGAGATAGAGTGACAGTAGTAGGAATTGGAAATATTTTACAAAAAGATGATGGATTTGGAGTTTATGCTTCTACTTATCTAAAAGAGAATTATAACTTCACACCTAAAATAGAGATTATCAATGGTGGTGTAGAGGGGATTAATCTCTTTTCCGTGGTAGAACAGAGTAATAGGATTTTAATCCTCGATACAATTGAGCTAAATGATACTCCATCCTCTATATATCTAATACCAGTTTCAGAGTTAAATGGATATGGTCTAAATAGTGGTGGGGCTCATGAGATTGGGATAGTACAGTGTTTTGATATGTTAGAACTACAAGGCAAACCACTACCAAAGGCTGATATTTTAGGTATCGTACCACAGGAGATTTTATTTGATATTGCATTGAGTGATTTACTTAGAGATAGTTTCGATTTATATATCAAAACAGCTCTAAGATTTTTAGAAAAAGAGGGAATAGAGGTGAGTCAAAAAGATAAAACTATCTCATTAGAAGAGATTATCAAAGAGGTAGCTAAATAATAGTAATGGAATAGACATAAACCAAGTATAAATAGAAAAAACCTAGAGATAATGTTAAAATAACCACTCCTAATATAGGAGAGCTTATTTTTATACCCATTGTTGAGATTTCAAGTTCACTTTTATCTTGCCCTTTTTTTAGATTAATATCATCAGAATAAAACTGTACCCATGCAAAATAGAGTCCCATCCCAACAAGAATTAATACTACAAATAGAATAATTTGAGTTGATAAATGTTGCCACTCTAAAACATTTTTTCTATGTCTCAACTCAAATTCATAATTATTAAATTTTTGTAAAAAAGCTTTTTTACAAGCTGTTTGAACCTCTTTGTCATCAATTTCAGAACATTTAGAAAAGGCTATTTATGGCATCTTATTCTCTCCAAATCCATATTTTGAATGAGGAGTATAGGAACTAATACTTTTTTTATGATGAATTTTTGTACTATTTACTTCTGCCATAAGGGGGGTTACATTAATAATCAATGAAATATATACTACTAACTACTAATGTAACTAATCTAATCATCTTGCCCCCATTGTATCACTAATAAGGTCTACTCTAGTATCAACCTCACACCAAATATCACCCCGACAATGGTTATATTCTGTTTGATTTATATATGAATCAAACTCATTGGGAGATTGTGAAAAGTTTTGAATTATTGAGTATAATCTACTGTTGTAAAAATTCTAAAATATCATTAATTGGAAAATTCGGGCTAGATGGTACAGTATCGGCTTTACTATCTATGATTACTCTCTTTCCATGAGTTGGTCTAAAGTTTCTTAGACTATTTTATCGAATAGTGTTATCTCTTTGTGAGCCATGATATTTCACATCTTTTATAACTCCAATAGCATCAATAAAAGCTCCTGAGCGTCCCCATATACCTCGAATAGGAGACTCCTTTGTTCCCATAAATCTAAAAAAACTTTGACCACCATTTCCTCCCCAATGCTCTGTTCTACCTCTGTTTGTTCTGATATATAGAGAATCAACATATTTACCACTTCGTCCACCTAATTCAGTAATATACTCCCCTTTGGATAAATAAAATGATTTGACTAATCCACCTGAACCACCATATGGTTTGCTTAATATTTTCTGTTGTTTATATCGATATACTAGTTGTATAGTATCTTTTTCAATAGAAAATCATAGAAAATAGAATTTTTAGCTCTATTTA
>CAZSHP010000215.1:0-1984 GCA_964606545.1 uncultured Sulfurovum sp.
TGTATATTCTCTTTTGTTATCTTCTTTTGATAATTGGTCTCTAATATTTTCTTCTCTACTATTTGAGCGTTTTTAGAGTTCTCTTTGTATTGCTGTGCATATTTATTAAATAGTTCGTACATTTGATATTCTCCTTTTTATCTTTGGATTTCTATATTTTTATCTTTAGAGGCTAGTCTTTTTAATACTGCATCTCTTTTTAGTTTGTCTCTTTTTTGCATTTTAGACACTTTAAAAGCTCTTCTAATCTCTTCAAAATTGGGTCTTCTGAACTTTCGTTTGAGTGTTTGAATATAGCTTCTAATGTTTCTAAAATCATAGTGGTCTCTTTGCTCTGTTCTATTATTAGATTGTTCTGTTTTAGTTGGGTTTCTTCTATCTCTTCTAACTTTTCCATTATTGTTTCGTTGCTTATCATTGAGTTCTCCTATATAGTTTAGTGTAGAATCTTTGCTTTTAAAACTTCTAATTCTCTCTTGTAGTAGCTCTTTATTATCTGTAACAACCTCTATACTCTCTTTGGCTCTTGTTACCTGAACATAAAAAGAGTTTTTACTTGACATTTGACTATTGGCTACTACTAAAACAGAGTTAGCTGATACACCTTGTGATTTAATATCTGTTATAGCATAGGCATAATCTATATAGTTATAATTTTTGATATTAAAATTGTAGCTTTTACCACTCTCCAAAGTAGTAGTTATATTATCACGCTTAATATCGGTAATAGTTCCCATTACACCATTTTTAATAGGTGAATTTTGAATATTTTTTGAAAAGATTATCTTTTCACCCACTTTAAAAGGTTTAACTGTTTGAGTATAAGCGTTAATCTCTGAACCATATTTAGTTAAATCAATCTCTTTTATCTTTTTAGTAGTTGTCTCAATAGTAATACTATTTTTTTTAGTCGATATAATTCGCCCCTGTTCTCCTCGTTTAAAATTGGGAATAGTTCCATTTATAGCTACAATATCATCTATCTCATAACTCTCTGAAAAATAGCTATTGGAAGATTTTATCTGCTTAGACTCTCTAATAGTAAAATGATGCTCTTGATTTGAATTTTCTAATTTATCTCTAATCTGTTGATTTATCTCTTTTCTATCTCTATTGGTAGAGGTTAAAATTAGAGGTTGATTTTTTTCTATATAGCTCTTTACCACATAATCTATTCTCTCTTCATAGTCCTCTATTTCATTAAAAAGATTACTCTTTTTTAAAATCTCTAAAGCTAAATCAGTATTATTTTGATTATAGGCTTTTACAATGGACTTTGTAATATTTGTCTTTTGTCTCTGGGTCTTTTTAAGATGAACGGTTTTAATACCGAACTTTTGCATATCTCCAAAGGCATTACCTGCTTGAATTGAATTAAACTGTTTAGTATCTCCAATAAAAATAACTTGTGAATTCTCTTTTTCAGAGAGTTCCATAAGTTGATGTATCTGTTTTGAACCAACTAAAGAGGTCTCATCAACTATATAGAGCTTTGATTTTTCTGTTTTAGGATTCTGCTCTTGTTGCAGATATGAGTGTAGAGTATAACTTTTTATTCCAACCTCTTCAAGTCCTGCTGTCGCTTTTCCTGTATAGGACAATCCTACTATCTCTATATCATCTTTTAATATCTCTTTTAACTTTTTTAATGCAAAAGTTTTACCTGTTCCTGCATCACCTTGAACAGCATTAAATCTATCTCTTGTATTTAATATCATATCAAGCATTGCTTTTTGGTCACTAGAGAGTTCATCTAACTTATATCTCTTTGTAGAGATTATTTCAGATAGTGGAGATTTAACTACATTAAATCCCTGTTGAATCTTTTTTATAATCTCTTTTTCTGTCTCTATCATCTCCTTTGTAGTATATACATTTTTATCAAGTTTAATAATAGATGAATTTTTAAACTCTTTAATCAGTTCACTCTCTCTAAGAGAGTATTTTAGAGAAAATTTCATAGCATATTTTAAAATATCCTCTT
>CAZSHP010000216.1:0-1959 GCA_964606545.1 uncultured Sulfurovum sp.
ACATGCCCGATAAATCCAATTGAACGACCAACGATAAAGAATGCATTTAGAGTACCACTTTCAATAAATTCATTGATTTCATTCTCAGAATAACCTAAAGCTCTCCACATATCAACCATCAAAATACCAATAGTACCATCAACATTTAAGATAAGATTCTCTTTTTTAGATGTTGTAAGTGCTTCAACTGTTCTTGCATAATCAAGAAGTGGGGTTGATGGGAAATGTTCTGCTGCAAAATTCATAAGTCCTGTAACTCTAAGGTCTGGATTTTTAAGAGACTTAATTCTATGCCCAATACCAGGAATTGGAATACCTTGTTTTTTCATATATCCCAAAAACTCTTTTGGAGATAAGTTATTATCATCTGCATATTTAAAATATTTAGCAGCACCATCAATAGCACCACCAAATCTAGGTCCAATAGTTAAAAGTCCAGTTACAAGTGCTTCAACAACAGATTTTCCTGCTCTTGCTGTTACTTTTGCATTATGAGCGCCACTTACTGCTGGTCCATGGTCTGCTACTGTTTTAATTACAGTTTCAATAAACTCTGTAGCCCATTTTGGATACTGTTTTTTAAACCATAATAGAGAAATAACATCACCAATACCTTTTCCAGTGTCAGGTGTAGCTACACTTGAAATAGGGAAACCTGCATAAGTTGCCTCTTCTCCTCTATCATCAGATATTGTACAGATAAACTGTTTTGGTCTTCTTGATTTTGGAACTGTATTGATTTCAGGCTCTGGAATTGGAGCAATATCTAATGACTCAAATACACTTTTAATTGTTGCAGGTAGGTCATTAAATGATGCAGGTACATGAATTCCAGCCTCTGCCATTGCCTTGTTTTTAGCTTCTGCTGTCTCCATATCAGAGTTTGCACTAGCTCCTGCATGACCAAATTGAACACCACTATCATAATATTTAGCAATAGTTCCAATACACCAAGCAATAATTGGTTTAGTAATTTTTCCACTTTTTACAGCTTCAATTACTTTATACTCTTCTGTTCCACCAACTTCACCTAAAAGTATCATATATTTAACTTCAGGGTTTTTCTCCATTCTTAAAAGATTATCAATAAATACAGAACCTACAAATCTATCACCACCAATAGCAACACCCTCTGCAATTCCATCAGCATTAATAGCAATAATATTTGAAAGCTCATTAAATAGACCACCACTTCTAGTTACAAGTCCACATGAACCAGCACGGTGAAGTTTAGAGTTAATAATATTCTCAATAGTACCACCAATATTAGCAATTTTAAATGCACCTGGAGCAATCGCACCAACAGTAGCAGGACCTATTACAGTTACACCAAGGTCTCTAGCTTTTTGGTTCATTTTTCTTGCAAGTCTCTCTGGAATACCCTCTGCTGTAATCATAATAACTCTAAATCCACCAATATCTAAAGCCTCATTAGTTACACTATAAGCTGTTCTAAATGAACCAAAGTTAAGTAAAACATCAGCTTGTGGTTGAGCCTTTTTAGCTTCAGCTGTATTCTTATAGATAGGTACCATTATTTCATCAGCACCCCAAAAGAATTTTTCAAATTTATTAGAGCTTGTTGGTGCTACAATTCCTGCTACAGATGGAGTATCTCTCTTAATTGTGTAGTCATAATCTAACATTCTCTGAATTGCAGTTTTATTGTTATTCCAAAAAATTGCTTGTGTATCTTTAGTAAATAATTTTTCCATTGCTCTCTCCTTACGCTTCTAGTGCCATACGAACTATATCTGTAACATGGGTTTCTGGCCCATATACTTCAATATCAAGACCCATTCTATCAGCTGCTTCTTTAATATCTTTTAGACCCTTTTCGTAGTTTGGTCCACCACGGCGAACATATATTTTTGTTCCTACCTCTTTTAACTTATCTTGATAGTTTTCAAATGCTTGAATAATACCTGTAAATGTTTTTGCAACATCTGTAAAGTTAGC
>CAZSHP010000217.1:0-1909 GCA_964606545.1 uncultured Sulfurovum sp.
TTGGTGATGGTGCAAAACGAGTTGTTATCATCTGTTAGCCTTCATTTAAATAATAGCGAAAATTATAGCCTAAGAGCTATTAATGTTTAGTTTATCATCACAATTATAGTAAACTTAATGTAAAATAGTATAAATAATAAAATTTAAAGTCTTTATATGATAATTTTAGGTGACAGATATAGCTTTAGCAAAGTAGAGAGAGATAGAGTCAAAAAGAGATTTAGTACTATCAACCATATAAGTTATATAACCCTTCCAGCAGAAGAGTGTACTGTTAAAATTGAAAGAATTTTAAAAACTGCGAATAGCAGACTAATTGTTTTAAATACAAAAGCCCCACTACCTCCTAAACTTCTAACCTATTTAACACAGCTAGAAATTAAAGGTATTAGGTACATGACAATAGAGCATTTTATGGAGAAGTATCTGCATAAGTGTCTGATTGTTGATGAGTCATTTAATATCGCCTTTTTAGATGATATTCACTCCTATACAAAATTTCAAAAGATACAAAAGAGAGCTGTTGACTATATTGCTATTATTATACTTTTTATTCCTACTCTATTGGCTACTATCTACTCTGCTTATAGAATTCTAAGAGAGTCTCCTGGTACACTATTTTTTAGACAAAAGAGAGTAGGTTTAGGGGAGTGTGAGTTTACCTGTATCAAGCTTCGCTCTATGCACTTGGATGCAGAGAAGGATGGTGCAAAGTTTGCAACAGATAATGACCCACGAGCATTTCCTTGGGGAGAGACACTAAGGAGAACGAAGATAGATGAACTTATTCAGCTGTGGAACGTGCTAAAGGGGGAGATGCACTTTGTAGGTCCTAGACCAGAGAGAAAAATATGGACGCATGAGTTTGAAAAATTTATTCCTTACTATAATCAACGCCATATAGTAAAACCAGGGATTACAGGTCTTGCACAGATTAAATATCAGTATGGTTCGGGAAAACTTGATGCAAAAGAGAAGTTAATGTATGATTTATACTATATAAAAAATTGGAATATTCTCTTGGAGTTAGAAATTATATGGAAGACTATGCTATTTGTTCTTACAAAAAAGAGAGAGAATTTATCAAATTTTTAATAATATTATCAATGACAAGTTCGTTTAGTATATTTTTGGTTAAAATTGCGATAAAAAATGGAGAATATCTATGGACTTAAATATAACACTTTATCTAAGTGCTTATCTTCTATCAGCAGTACCATTTGGATTTATCTTGGCAAAAGTTTTTGCTAATGTTGATGTACGACAAGAGGGTAGTGGAAATATCGGTGCTACTAATGTACTTAGAGTTGTCAAAGAGAAAGCACCACACTTAGCTACAAAACTAACAATAGCTACTTTTGCATTAGATGCTACAAAAGGTATGATAGTTATACTTGTTGCAATGACTTTGGGTGCAGATAGTAGTGTTTTGTGGACAATAGCCGTACTCTCTGTTATGGGACACTGTTTTAGCCCTTTTTTGGGATTTGAAGGGGGCAAAGGGGTTGCTACTGGGTTTGGAGTATTGTTAGTTATGATACCTATTGAATCACTTATTGCTATAGGAGTATGGTTTGTTGCAGGAAAAGTTCTCAAAATCTCTTCACTATCATCTCTTATAGGTCTAACTGCACTACTTATCTCATCCTATATAATCCATCCTGATATGCCATCTATTCATGCTCATGCTCCTATTTGGATTATTGCTTTTATTATTTTCTATAAACATATCCCAAATATAATAAGACTCTTTAAAAAAGAAGAGACTAGGGTTGTATAGATAAGATGACTATACATATAGAGGAGTTAACCGTCAATGTAATCATTGGCATCTTAGATTTTGAGCGTACTTCTAAACAGAAAGTTATAGTTGAGACAAAAATTAACTATAATTATACAGAAGAGCAGT
>CAZSHP010000218.1:0-1904 GCA_964606545.1 uncultured Sulfurovum sp.
CTCTTGGCTCTTTGTAATGATAAGTCCAAGTTCCACCACCTCCACTTGCCAAAACTGTATAGGCAGGTTTTTTTCTATCCAATTTTCTATATATATTTGACATTAACCCCTTGATAGCTAAATGTGGTGGTAAATCTCTAAAGTTCCCACCCTCTGGAATTGCTTCTAATTTGGCAGTGGTGGTAGCTAACTGTTTCATTAGATTATTATTTGGACAATTTTTGGGAATCTTTTTAAACGCCTCTTCTACATTTATATGTCTATTTTTATGAGTAGGGATTGGGATATTAAACTCATTATTTATATCTTTTCGTATTCCTATAAACAGAACCCTCTGTCTAAGTTGAGGTACACCATAATCGGCAAAATTTATTAATTGAACTTTGAGTTTATAGCCTGTATCTTCAAACCGTTTAGTGATAATTTTAATCGCTTCACCTCTATTTGCAGATAAAATTCCTTTTACATTTTCGGCTAAAAAAACCTTTGGCTGTAAAACCTCTACAAATTTTACAAAACTCTCATATAATTTACCATTTATATCATCTTTTATTCCAACTTGTTTGCCAACGACAGAAAAAGTTACACAGTTATGAACAACGACATTATTTGCCGTATATGAGTTATCCTCTTCTACTTCTAAATTGTAAGTAGTGGCTGTTTTATTTAAAATAGTATATTTTCTAAATGGCAACCATATAAAACCATCTTTGAAAAAACCTTGACTATTTGACTCTTTCAATTTAAAAGTCCCTCGATATTGCATCTTTTGATTTATCTCTCTACCCTCTATTATCGCTGTTTTAGCTTTTTTAACCTCCAAAAGAGTACATGGTCTTTTATAGACTTTATGAATTATCTGTTGCATTCCATAAGCCAAAGTTTCACTTACTGTATTGAAACTCCAAGTAGCTGTTTTTTCATAAAAATTACCATCTCCAGATAGATACCCATCCACAAAAGATTTTAATAGTGGTATTGGTAAATTCATTATTAAAGGTGTGATAGTTTTACCATACGCATATTTGCCAAATTGAGTTAAAAACTTATATAACTCTTCATTACTAAATATATATTTAAGTGCTGTTCTATCTCTATCTATAGTATAATAAAAATCAAGTTTTTTTAGCTTTTCAGCTACTTCTATCTCCTCATGTTTTCCCAAAGAGAGATAAACCTTATATACTTGACTATTTTTTCTATCTTTTCGATTATAATTTATCAACCAACCATCTGCAATATATCTACCAACAAACCACCAAAAAATCTCTTTATCTAAAAAGTTTTTAAGCCTATCTTTTATTATAAAAGTTGTTTGATTGACTCTACTCTCTACTCCATTCCAAGTTGGTATTATCTCTTCTTGATTTACTACCATAGAAAGATAATGCCCCTTTTCTAAATCTTTTGCCTCAATCCAAGTGGGGCTATTCCAATCTTTTTTTGTTACATAAAATGGATGATTATAAGTTGTCTCTATATTTGGTACTCCCATAGCTTTTATCTCAAAAACCCTTTGAGTCTTGTTTATCATTCGACAACTAACTCGCTTAAAAGATTTTGAATGAGTTAACACCCTATCTCCACTAACCATATCTTCTATATTTTTATAACCTAAATCTGTATATATTTTTGTTCCTGCCAAAAAACATGGAAACCCCCCCAATAAAACATCATAATTTTCATCTCTAAAATCATTGGGGTCTACTTTTGTAATATCCTCATTTAAAATCTCTGTCTTATCAAAATATTTTTTATCATTTTCCAATGTCTCACAAGCTTGTTTATTTATCTCTAATGCTTTTATAGTTTTAAAGCTTAGTTTCGGATAGTGAGTATCAAGATAATCAAAATCTCCATGAAATCCTATATCTAACCCTCCTGCACCTGTAAATGTTGAAAAA
>CAZSHP010000219.1:0-1897 GCA_964606545.1 uncultured Sulfurovum sp.
ATTTTAGCATCAGTTAATAGAAGTAGAGGATTATCAAGCTCACATGTCATCTTCTCTGAATTTGTTACAAAATATGGAGATAGATAACCTCTATCAAACTGCATACCCTCAACAACTTCTAGTTCATCATCAATCCCTTTTGCCTCTTCGACTGTGATAACGCCATCCTTGCCCACTCTCTCCATAGCTTCAGCAATAAGCTCACCAATAGCATTATCAGAGTTAGCTGAGATAGTAGCAACTTGAGCTATCTCTTTTTTCTCTTTGACCTCTTTACTTGCCTCTTTTAGATTTTCAATAATAACCTTACAAGCTTTATCCATTCCTCTTTTTACTTCAATAGGATTAGCACCTGCTGTAATATTTCGTAACCCCTCTTTGAAGATAGAGTGAGCCAAAACAGTAGCTGTTGTTGTACCATCTCCTGCCTCATCAGCAGTATTTGAAGCCACCTCTTTTACAAGTTGAGCTCCCATATTCTCTAGTGTATCACTTAGCTCAATCTCTCTAGCTACAGAGACACCATCTTTTGTGATATGTGGAGCTCCAAATGATTTTTGGATAAGCACATTACGACCTCTAGGTCCCATTGTTACCTTGACAGCATCTGCTAATTTTGTTACACCTCTAAATAAACCTGAACGAGCTTCATCTGAAAAAAATATCTCTTTTGCCATTATTTCATTACTCCTAAAATATCTTTGCTACTCATAATTAGGTACTCTGTACCATCAACTGTAATCTCTGTTCCACCATATTTAGCAAATACAACAGTATCTCCCTCATTGATTCCATCTTCCAAAGCTAATTTACCTACAGCAATAGCTTTGCCTTGAAGTGGTTTCTCTTTTGCAGAGTCTGGAATAATAAGTCCAGATGCAGTTGTGTTTGTTTGCTCTTCTCTAAGAATAAGCACTCGATTACCTAATGGCTGAAATGACATTGGTTCTCCTTGTATTCTATTTTTTCGGAATATTAGTATATTTTGTTAAAAAAGTCAAGGGTTTATAGAAAAAAAATAGTTTAGTTTAGTCTATGTGACTAAAGTATATTGTTTTATTAAGCATTAATTTTAAAAATATAAAAAAAAATAAAAAAAACTTGACTTTCACAGACTTTTCAGATAAAATTTCGCCACTTCAAAATTATGTGTGGTAAGGTAGCTCAGCCGGTTAGAGCGCTGGTCTCATAAGCCGGAGGTCGAGGGTTCGAGTCCCTCTCTTACTACCACAAAATAACACTTCTTAACAATAACCAAAACAACATAAAAAAACATATAGAAAATATTTGTCATGCAATGGTCATGCGTACTTTATTTCTGTTTTTATTAATATTTAAAAATGTTAACAAAAGCAGTATGCTCTCCCCTTATTTTTCCCCTAAAATAAAAATCTTCTTTCTGCTTACTGCTTTTGTTAGCGTTTTGCTATGTGATATTTAATTTAGGAAAAGTATGAAAATCTATAATCAAGCTACAACTACAATTATGGCTATAGATACGCTTTTGATGAGTTTAAAAAAGAGTCCTGATAAGTCAGGAGAGATTTTTAGGGCTAGTCGAGAGTATATCAAGGAGCTAAAGAGATTGCAAAACAGAGAGCTTATGAAGATAGAACCAAGTGATAGGGTATATTTAACACCTTATCATTATGGAGAGGATGAAGAGTATAAGGAGAGCGAAGAGATTTAGTTTATCCAGTACTCTTGTTTTAGGAATGCTCTTCTGCTCCATGGTTGTTCTATTGCTTCTTTGGTTTTTGGGTCAGTAGATTCATTACCATAGAAGCTCTCTGTTTTTACGATAGGGGTGACGGTGATTCCTATGAGTTTATATATTACTTCTGTCAGGAACTCCAACCCAAGTTGTGGTTACCACACAAGATAGAGTTGCAAGGAG
>CAZSHP010000220.1:0-1893 GCA_964606545.1 uncultured Sulfurovum sp.
CATCATCACTATTTTTATATTTAGTTAGATGATGATATTTTAGTACATCTCCTAAGATATTCTCATACTCTTTGTGGGTTTGGTCGATAATAGAGGTAAAGGGAATGGCTGTAATAATTCGTCGTTTATCTCCTCTATCTTTTGCAATGGTTAGAGCCAACTCTAAGGCTATAAATGTTTTTCCTACTCCTGTTGGAGCTTTTATCAGATAAATATTGGAATTATTATTGTTTTGGTAGTTATCAAATATCGCTTTTTTTGCATTGTTTCTAAAACTATTTTTGGGCTTTGAAGCGATAATATCGTGCATATTTTGGATATAGCTATCTATTTTGCTCTCTTTTAAATAGTTGATATTTTGATATGGTTTATGAAAAATAGCTTCAAACTTATCTGCTAATATAAGCCTAGAGTAGCGTTTTTTGAATATAAAAAACTGCTCTATACTCTGATAAAAACTCTCCTCATATAAATCCTCAAAAAAATCCATAAACTCATAAATATCTTTGCACAGAGTAATATTAGATTTATTAGCTATATCATTTATACTCTCCAACCGATTATCATCTATATAGTTATCAATAGTTGATAAATACTCATTCATATCCTTTTTTATATCAGATAGAGAGGTGTGATGTTTTAGTATAGCAAAAAAGTTTGCCAAAAATTGGGAATCGGTGGCTTTAGCCCCGAAAGAGGAGTTACAAAAGTATAGATAAGCACTCTCTAGTGTATGAGTTGTTTTTAATTTAGCTCTTCTCTTTTCAAAACTTCTGTTCTCCTCATTATCATACTGTTTGAGCGTAATATATCGTTGAAACGCACTAGAGAGCTTACCCAAATCATGATAGTTAGCTACCACTTTATGATTTGGTTCATCAAAACTCTTGGCAATTCGAGCTATATGATCACTATATTTGGTAGTAGGGTGTGAAAAAAAATTCATTATATAAACCTACAGTGATAAGTTCTGTTTTTGGTCTCTATCTTATATACTCCACTAATATCTTTTAGCTTAATAGATGAACTCCCCAAGATAATATTTGCAAAAGCCAAAGGGCTTCTCTTGTTATCTAGCTTTGTAGCAAAAGAGATTTTTGAGTATCTAACCCCATTTCGAAAATCTATATTTGATATATCCTCCTCCAAAACAAAAGAGTCAACTTTGATAGATTTTTGGTTTAGTAGCTCTATAGCATCAAAAAAAGGTACAAATCTAAAATTACCTGCAAACTCACTATTGCCAAGATAGAGAGGAAATCTGCTTACTCTATTTTGAAGATACTCTGTTATGGTATCTTCATATCTAAATCTTTTAACGAAAATCAGATACCTTACATCAAGCAGAAGCTCACGATTTATAGGCTTTTGAGGGCTTTTTTTATCTCTCATTCCACCACCTATCTTCTCAAAACTCCTCTTTTTTAGACTATTGAGATGAGTTTGAACCTTTGAGGTATAATCATTGATATAATTTTGTGAAAAGCTCTTTTTTCGTATAGGATTAAGAGCCACCACAGAGTACTCAAAATCACTAAAATCATCATCTCCCAAATACTCCTCAACCCCCAAAATAGAAGCCATTATCCCTGCTACTGCTGTTTTAGGGGGAATTGGCAGAGAGATATTTTGACTAATAGTAAAAGGGTCTCTAAAAGAGGCAAACTTGCCCCATATCTCAAAGAGAAACATCTTATGCTCCAATAGTTTCGATAGTTAACCCCAAATCTTCAAACTGCTTTATCTGATTTTGGGTACTCATATCATAATAGATAACCACCTTCTCTATCTTCTCCTTCATATAAACCAACGCATTTTTTAGAGCATCAAAATTAAGCTCACACTCCTCAAATTTTCTAATCAGGTTACTATTTTGATTATCTATCTTGACCA
>CAZSHP010000221.1:0-1891 GCA_964606545.1 uncultured Sulfurovum sp.
GAGGGAGAATTTGAATTTTTATATAGTAATCAAGTAAGTAATTTTCCTTCATCCCATAATTTTAATACTTATCGCGACACAAAAGGAGTTGATAACTTTTTTTTAAATATGGGAATATTACCAAATTTAGATTTAAGTTTACGATACTCTCAAGGAGCAGATAATTACTATCTGCGTGATAGAATCATCTCTTTGAAATATAAATTGCCATTTATACCTCATAATTTATTAGATGCAGCATTTGGTATACAAGATATTGGTGGAGGTGCACAGCATTTAAAAAGTAAATATATGACCGTCTCAAAAAAAATTAACACTCTTCGCACAACTATTGGTTATGCACAGGGAGAATCTCTTGGAGCCTTGGATGGAACTTTTGGGAGTATTGAGTATCAACCACTCTCTTGGTTGCAGATAGCAGGAGAGTATGATACGCATGAATATAATGGAGCTATTAAAGCAAACTATCTAACAGAGATAGGTAAACAGAAGATAAATCTAGGTCTTATGGCAAAAAGCTCACTAGACTACAATAAAGTATATCTAGGAGGGTATTTAAATTTTCCATTTAATGATAAAAATACTCCTTTAAAAGTCTCTTCTACTAATTTCACAAAATCTCCATTTCATCTAAATGATTTAAGTAATACACACTCCACTATCAAGAATGATACTCTCTGGTTTGAATACGAAAATAGTCTCTATAGCTCAAATGATATAGATGCGTTAGGTATGGTTCTAGGTACTCTATCGACAACAACAAAAGCTTCCAGTATTGTAGTTAGTATTAAAAAGAGTAACTCAACTCAATATAGTCTGAAAATCAATACAAAAAAATACAAAGATTTTTTAAGAAGTGGAGTCTATACAAAAAATTTAATAGAGTTTGTTAAACCATCAAATAGTGATGGGAAAATTAACAACTCTAATAGATTTAAACCTCTGTTAACTATTCAGCCCGATTTTGTTATTGTAGATGGTTCTGAGTATGCCAAAATTGATTACTCTGTTGCTCTACAAGCAGAGTTATCGCTGAGACTTGCAAAAGGAACAACTATAAGTGGAAGATACCATATTCCCGTAGCAATTAGCGATAATTTTAAAGAGGGTGGTATTTTTGATTATCGTAATAGAAACAAAACTAGTGCAGATATAGACCAACTGCTTCTATCTCAATCTTTGCAGATAGATACCCCTTCTCCTTGGATGAATCTAATTCAAGTTGGACGATTTGACAATGAACTAGATGGAGTCTCTTTTGAGAGTGCAATTAGTGATATGAGTGGAAAACATCTTCTTCTTCTCAAACTTGCATATCTCGAAGATGGATTGGGATTAAAAGATATGGACAGATACTATGAAGAGACTAGAGAGGAGAAACTACTCTCCTATAGATACTACATGGATGGACTAAACTCCAATATCAAAATAACTGGTGGAGAGTTTTTATATGGAGATGAGGGGATAGAGCTTGGATTTAAACGATACTTCTCTGACATATCTCTAGGATTTGATTTAGCATACACTAAGCATGATTACAAAGGTACAAATTATCTTGGTAGATTAACACTATCTATGCCATTTGGAACTTCAAAGCGTCTAAAAACAGACTATCTTGATATAGAGAGTGGAGATATTAAATATACAAGAAGAAAAACTATAGTAGCCAAGGGTCATGCTAGTTATGCTCTTCCCCATCACCTAAAAGAGATAGAGAATAGCTTTACTTTAGAGAACTACCATTTGGACAAAGAACGTTTTCATCCAAGCTATATTAAGACAAATTATAATCGTCTAAGAAATGTATTTTTAATGAACCAATAAAAGAAAAAAGTGTAAATTAATTACACCTCTTGTTCTATTCTATATCATCGACAACATCTGGCTCTTC
>CAZSHP010000222.1:0-1844 GCA_964606545.1 uncultured Sulfurovum sp.
CTTTTTAAATTAATATTTGGATATTTTTGTTTGTTCCCATCACTTTTAGATAAAAATACACTAGAAATTAATCATAATTTAAATGATAGGAGCGAATTTTATCGTAACTGTTGACCAACTAACTCATTAATAACCTTAGGATTCCCTTTCCCCCGAGTAGCTTTAAGCACCTGCCCTATAAAGAACCCAAAAAGCTTTTTATTCCCACTCTTAAACTTCTCCACATTATCAGTATTCTTAGCAATAACCTCATCAATAATAGGCAAGATAACAGCAGGGTCACTTATCTGTTTTAAATCTTTAGACTCAACAATACCAACGGGATTCGCTCCACTCTTACTCATCTCTTCATAAACTTGTTTAGCAATTTTAGTTGAAATAGTCTCATTATCTATCATTTTAACAAGTTCGGCTATCTCTTTTGGAGTAAATTTTAGCTCATCAATATTTTTCTGTTTTAGCTCTCTAGCTACCTCATTGGTTACTATATTGGCAATAGTTATAGGGCTATTCAACTTTTTTAGTGCATTTTTATAAAAATCAGATAATTTTTTATCTCGTGCTAGGGTATTAGCTACTTCACTATTAAGTTTTAACTCTTTGGTGTAGTTATCAAATAGGGCTTGTTGAGTTTGGGTCATTGATGCTACTTCACCGTCTATTTGAACTTTTTTAGGTTGTGATTTGGGTTTGCTTTGACTCTTTTTTTTCTTTTTTGCCCATGAGTCTTTTAAAGATACAATTTTATTAAAAACAGGTGCTTCATCTGTGTAATCAATAGGGTCAGCATAGAAGTACCCTTCTCTCTCAAACTGAAATCTCACATTAGGTTTTTCTGTGATAACAGCAGGTTCAATTAGTGCGTTTTTAATAATTTTTAGAGAGTTTGGGTTTATATCTTCTACTCCTTGTGGGGCTTCTGTTTTAAATAGTCTATCATATACTCTTAGTTCAACCTCTTTTGCACTATTGGCTTCTACCCACTGGATGGCACTTTTGACTTTGATACCACTGCTATCTTCTCCACTTTTGGAGTTTGGATAGTACTCTGCTTTTATCTCTGTTATTTTTCCATTGTTGTCTTTGATAATCTCTTTGCAACTGATAATATAGGCGTATCTAAGTCTTACAGGTTGGTTTGGGGTTAGGCGAAAATATCCTTTTGGGGGATTTTCGGCAAAATCATCTCTGTTTATATATATCTCTTTGGAGAATGGGAGTTTTCTTGAACCCTCTTTTGGTACATCATGAGGGTAGTATGAGGCTTCTATCTCTTCGCTTCCCTCATAGTTTGTGATGGTTACTTTTAGTGGGTCAAGTACACACATAACTCTTGGTACTTTTGGGTTTAGGTCATTTCGGATAGAGTACTCTAGTTGAGCTACATCTACTACTCCGTTTGCTTTGGCAACTCCTATTTGGTCGCAAAAATCTAATATTGACTCTGGGGTGTAACCTCTTCTTCTAAGTCCTGCGATTGTTGGCATTCTTGGGTCGTCCCAACCATCTACTATTCTATTTTCTACTAACTCTAGTAGTCTTCTTTTGCTCATGACTGTATAGTTGATATTTAGTCTTGCAAACTCATGCTGATAGGGTCTTAGTGGTTTGAGTCCAAGAGTATCTAACACCCAATTGTAAATATCACGGTTGTTTTCAAACTCTAGGGTACAGATGGAGTGAGAGACACCCTCAATATAGTCAGATAGACAGTGAGCGAAATCGTACATTGGATATATTGACCACTCATCTCCTGCTCTGAAGTGGTGAGCGTGTCGAATTCTATATAGGAGTGGGTCACGCATTTTCATATTTGGAGAGGTCATATCTATTTTGGCTCTTAG
>CAZSHP010000223.1:0-1841 GCA_964606545.1 uncultured Sulfurovum sp.
CTAATAGTTTTTTTATCTATTTTACTACTATCTATAGTGATTTGATTATCCATAACTACAAGACATTTAGGAGAAGATTTACTGATTTTTTGATTTTTCAGGCTCTTTACTCTATTTTGAAGCCATGCTCTATCTCGTTTTAGAAATTCATAATAGACCTCTATCTGCTCTTTTTCATTTTCAAATTTTCTTAGAAGTGTTAGAGCAATTACATCATTTGTAGAGTTATTTTCTCTTATATCTTTTAAAATCTCTTCACTAAGTTTTAAAAGTTTTCTCTTTCTGCTAATATCACTCTCTGATTTACCCAATTTTTTAGCAAGTTCTTTAATCTTGACACCAGAGGCGATAATATCAGAATATGCTTTTGCCTCCTCTAGTAGAGATAAATCTACTCTAGTGAGGTTCTCTATAGTAGCTAAAATTCTTAAATCATTATCATCTATATTTGTAGAGATAGTTACAGGAATAGTCTCTTTTCCTAATAGCTCAAAAGCTCTTTTTCTTCTATGTCCTGCAATAATTATATATTGGTTATCTTTTTCCATTACAGATATAGGTTGAAGTAAACCATTCTCTTTTATTGTATTTGCTAACTCTTGTAACTCTTTCTCATTATATTCAAGTCTTGGTTGATATGGATTATCTATAAGATTTGATAGTTTAACCTCTTTGGGTCTCTCTCTTTTACTCTCTTTGCCTTTTACTCTATTTTGCAACCTATTTTTTAAAAAATCGTTTACCTTTGATTTATCTTCCATACTATTAACTCTTTATAAAATTTTTAAAATCTTTTAACAGAGACTTAACTCTTTTTTTAGCTGTTCTATAAGCAATAAAATTTTCAGCACTCAAATTTTTGAGACTCTTTTTAGTTTTATTCATTGTCTTAATCATCTTGGTATATTTCAAGTGAGAGAATGAGATATTTATCTCTCTATATTCGCAATCCTCATCTACATCCTCTTTTGATATGATATTGGTCATACTTGATACTATTCTATCTTCAAGTGTTTTTCTCTCCTCTGTAGTTCCACTATCTTTAATCATATTGACACTACAACTAAAATTCTCTACATCTACACTTGGTGCTAACAGTGAAGCAATATCATTAGCAAAAGGAGGTATTGTATCTGTTAGCTCATCATCATCTCTATAGTTATTGAGTATAAAAAAGAGATTAAGAGGTTTTTGATATGGATAGATAGGCTCATCATTCTCATCAACAATCTCACTTAAAAATATTAGCTCTATGGTCTTTAGAGTCTCATCTATCTCCTCTTGGTCACTTCCAAATGGCAAAACAAATATATCCACATTTTTCAAAGCATCTAACACCTCTGCATTAGAAAGCTCACCAGGGGTATCTAAAATAATAAATCTTATTCCTGCCTCTTTTATCTCATTTATAAAAGAGGTAGGTGTTAAATCCTTATCTTCTGCTTGTAGCTCTGCATAGTTTATTACATCCGAAGAGGTATATTTTTTTACATCTCTAGTAAAATCAAGATTTATAATAACAGCTTCACTATTAGACAAACTATCATTTAAAATCCTAGACAAAGCACTTTTTCCTACTCCACCTTTTAGATTCATAAACATAATCACTACAGGGTCTTTAGATAGATTGCTATTGGCTTTATATTGTATATAACTCTCTAGTAGAGCTTTATACTCTTTGGGGTTCTTTTTTTTCATGTGCCTAATATTTCCCTCTGTATAGTTGAAATATTCAGCTAATTCTGTATTTGTTATATTAATACCTAAGTTATTCATATCTAACCTCTAATTCGTAATATTTTACGATTTTATCTATTTTTGTATCAATTTTGGTTGAAATT
>CAZSHP010000224.1:0-1826 GCA_964606545.1 uncultured Sulfurovum sp.
AAATAGTTAAGCTGATAGACTCTAAGTTGTTCTAATATCATATTGATAGCCTTTTGTATTATATATATAAAATGTTAGCATATTTTTATGGTTGCATACATAAAATTTAGCAATTTTACTATAGATTAGTACATAAAATTGAGTTTTTTAAGAAACCTCTACTTCATATTATATTTGCCACCCGTCCGATTTGGACAAGGTAGAGGTCTTTTCACAACAACCCCAACTCCCCCAAAATCCCCAATTTCCTAAGCGAAATCAACTTCTCATTATAGATATTTTCAAGCCTTTTAGAAAAGAGTATCTTGCCCTTTCGGCTCTTTTGCATCCTCAAATCATACTCCTCTTCTAGCTTTTCGACTCGTTTAATATATTCAGGCATTTTTGATATATAGACTTTTGTCACACCCAAGAGAGCCTTTTTGATAGAGCGTTGATTTAACTCCAAAATCTCGCCCAATCTATAGAAATCATTCATTTTCCAGTTTCTAGGTTTTTTATAGGGTTTGAGAAATGGCAGAGCCAAATCATCACAATTACCTTTATAGAGAGCTACAGAGATAACATCATACAGAGGTGTTAGGGTATAATGGTTTTTATTGACTCTAATCGCTCCAATATTCTTAAGATGCAAATCGGCATGTTTAATTAGATAGCTATAGAAGTAAAAACGCAACGCCTCTATTTTGCTTGTTTTGGCACTTAGTGTCTCGTTTATCTTTTGAAATAGAATCTCACTACCACTTTGATATTTGTTTCGACTTAGTATTGAGAGTAGTTGAGCAAAATCTTTCTGTTCATACTTGAACCCTTTGTATCGGTCATACCGTTTAACAAAATAGTGAAAATCACTATCAGCTTTGATAATACCACTATAAGGCACACTAAAACCCAACTCATTTTTGGCAAAACTCATAAAAAGATGCTCATTGAGTGCAATAAAAGGGTAGTAGTTTTTTTGATTATTACTATCTCTAGCAAAATAGTTAGCCCTTTTGAGATTTCTAGGTTTGAGTAGATATTCGGCACTCTTGGCTTCAAAGACTCTTTTGCTCTCCCAATCGACATTAACATCTATTTTTGTCTGATAGCCACTTAGATTGGAGTGTTCGGTATTGCTTGTATCATTCAAAATATCCTCTCTTATATCTACACTCAAATCCAAAATATTAGGAAACTCATTCTCCCCTAATATCTCTCGTTTGACACTTAACCAACTTGGGCGTTGTTCGTGATTGTGGGCTTGGTAGCCAAATAGCCTATCTTTTCTCACAAAATCGAGTGAACCGTGACTATTATAGAGTTGGGGCAGTACTTGGGCTAATATCTCTTTGTCAAAAAGAAGCTTCTCTCTTCGTTCATATTCAGGGATTAGATTCTCAAAAAAAGCAAAAAGCTCTGTAGAGGAGTGAATCTTATCTCTCTCTAGTCCATCAAATGCTTCTCCTTTGTAATACTCATCATATATAAACCGATAAATCCCATCACTATAAGAGAGTTCACCCACCAACTCACCCTTATCAAAAACTATCCAACTATTAGGAGCTTTGATTTTATAGAGTCGATAATCTTTAGTTGCTCCCTCTTTGCGTAAAAAACCTTTTTTGATTAGATTAGAGATATGGCGTTGGAGTGTTCGTCTAGGAATTTCCGTTATATCCTCTAACTCATAGAGCTTTAACCCCTCTTTTTCCTCAAAAACTTCTAAAATAGATTGTTCTCTTTTTGATAGTCTCATAGATTATCCTTTTGTGCCATTTGTGCCAAAAAAAATGCGTTTTAATTTTTTTTTAAGTATATCTAAATTGGATTAAAGGATAAATTAT
>CAZSHP010000225.1:0-1823 GCA_964606545.1 uncultured Sulfurovum sp.
CCTATATTATTATAGGCTTTACTATATTTAGGATTTAGATTTATAGCTTTTTTATATGCCTCTATTGCCTTGATATAATTTTTTTTCTTATAATAGATACCTCCTATATTGTAATATGTTTCACTTTTAGGTTTCATACTCAAAGACTTTTTATATGATTTTATAGCCTTTTCATATTCTCCTTCAATAGAATAAGCAACTCCTATAAGATAAAAAATAGAGCCATCATTCTTAAATTTAATATTTTTAGACAATTTTAGAAGATAATTAATATCAAACATATTATCAATCTTTCCCAGAGAAAGAGATAAAGAAAGTTCCTCATATAACTGATTACTTATAAATGCTATTTTTTTGTATAGTTTATATTCATTAATATACTCATTAATTAGAGAAGTACTTAATCCATACCAATATTTACAAAAAAGCATTTTTTCTTTTAAATTTAACCAAAATGCTCCTAATATTAACTGAACAAACTCTTCCCTACTAACCTCAAACTCCCCCTCAAACCCCTCTCTCAACATAATCTTATGATAACACCCCTCAAACTCCCGATTAACCCCTTTTAAATCCCCACAAGCCTGATAAAACTCCATCAACTCCCTATGAACTCTAGCCACCTCCACATTATCATGCCAACTAGCCAATCTATAACTATCCAACTCCTTTTTGGCATAACTCTCAATCGCCATAGCCACATCATCATGTAGTTTGTAGAGATTTCTCCTCTCACCTCTATAGAGCAACCCCACATCAACCAACTCTTCAAAAACCCTTTTATCCTCAAAAAGCAATCGCTCTATCTCTCTACTCAAAACTCTAGGAATAACCAATTTCCAAATATCATCTATATCAATATGCGATAAAATCCTCTTGGTAAAGTAAAAAATCAGTCCATAATCCTCATCATTATAGACTATCTCTCTCATCTCACTATAATCCAACTCATCCCAACTCTCATAATCTCTTTTTGTGACCGTCACCAATAGATAGACAAGCAGAGGATTACCATGAGTTAGCTTCTCAATATCGCTCAACTGCTCTTTGGTAGGGGATGGTAGTTTATGCTCCAAAATATACTGTTCTATATCGGTAGCCGAGAAGTTTTGCATCTCTATCTCCTCGACATCATCTATATCCAAAAATCGCTCATCACTCCGATTTTCATTGACATCACCTATACGATTTCGCCCTGCAATAATAAATGTAGTGTGAGGAACAAAGAGATAAATCAACCTCTCAAGATACTCTCTAAAACGAGAAAAACTATCTGCTCTTGTGAATCTAACTCTATCTCCATCAAACTTTACCCTCGAAGTGATATGAGAATTTTTACTCTTTTCAAAAGTATCCACAATAAAAACCCCATGCTCTCCAAAATCCTCTCTTATCGCTTCAAGTAGCTCAA
Source organism: uncultured Sulfurovum sp. (assembly GCA_964606545.1). GTDB lineage: Bacteria > Campylobacterota > Campylobacteria > Campylobacterales > Sulfurovaceae > UBA1140. The sequence continues at coordinate 1,412 of CAZSHP010000225.1, forward strand.
ATTCAGCCTTGAATGGTGTTTTGTTGTTCTCCTCTCGCTCAAAAAATATCTCATCAAGCTTGGCTTCAAACTTGGGGCAGTTACGCACAGTTGTTCTGTTCTCATCCAAAAAAATATCAACCATACTCATATCTACCCTCTCATTGATATGAATAAAAATAGTAGGTCTATCACTCCGACTAAACTTCTCCAAAAGCGTACTCTTGCCAATCCCCCCTTGACCATGCAAAAACAGCACACAACCCTTTTTTTGAGTGATTCGATTGGATAACAAGGCATCCACATCTCGATTGATATAGACTTTTTTTGATTTTTTGACATTGGAAAAGATGATTTTTTCCTCTTTTGCTCTTTGGGCTTCTATCTCCTCTTTGGTTATTAGTTTTTTGCCTTGGTCGTTGTAGATATTGAT
>CAZSHP010000226.1:0-1822 GCA_964606545.1 uncultured Sulfurovum sp.
TTTCGTTGCATTGCTTTTAATCCTTTATTGGTTAATGCTTTGTTAGCTAAGGGTTATGATATTGGTAGTATTACCCCTTAGCACCTCATTTCTACAAAGTAAGTTGATGAGGTTATATTTTAAACTCGTTCAAATACAATCTCAAAACCATATTCAGCAGTTAACTCTTTTGATAAGATTTTATCATCAAGAATATCAAGTGAAAAACGCTTAAATTCATACTCTTTAAATCTCTCTAATGCTCCAAAGCTGTTAAACTGCTTTCTACTCTCTCTATTGTTCATTACTCTGTTATCTATCAGGCTATTCAACTGATAGGTTAAATAGTCTCTCTCATAACTTCTAATCCCTGTTTTGTTTGCCATCTCATCAATATCAAACAAATCATCAATAAACTTTGAACTATCTATGTAGTATCTAAAGCCCCTGTTATGGCTCTTTGTTACATCAAAACTTAATGTAGCTTCAAATCTTTTCCAATCTCTCAAATCATCTTTGATAATCTCCTTTCCCTGTTGGTATCTCTGTTTTTTGAACTTATCATAATAGAGTATCTTTGATACACTCTCATGACCTGTTCTATTTGTATAAAGGCTAGAACCTTTAGAGATAACCCCTTTTTGAGTATATGGGTAGAGGTCATCTTTAAAAGCTCCTTTTCTCTTGTATGAGATAGTTTCATTGTCTGTAGTATCTATTGCAATATCCAATCTATGGAGTTTAAACGCTTTTCGTTTTAATATCTTGCTAATGTTTTTTATTGCTTCACTGCTTATTCTCTTGGTTGGTTGGTGGAGTCCTGCAAAGATAATCAAACAAAAACTATCTTTGGCTTTTTTGTGATGTGTAGCAATATCAAAGAGTAGAGGAATATTTCTAATGATAGTTATATAGAAACCTTTATCTTTTGGGTTTACCTTTTGTAACTCTATTGTCTCCACACTCAAAGGGTACTCACTGCTAAATAGTCTCTTTTTGCTATCAGCTTTAACCTCATCAAGATATTTTTTGTAAACTTTGTGATTTTTGTCTATCTCTTTTACTGTTAAACCAATCTTCTCAATTAGTTTGATAACAGTCTCATATTTAGCTATTAACTCAATAGTATCTATTCCCATTTGATTATAGGTCATAAAATTATTGTTGATTTCTATTTCATGGGTTGTAGATGGATAGTTAATTACATTGTATGGGTAATCATGTATTAGTGATTTAGTCATGATTTACCTCTTTGGAGAGAGTGGGATAACTTAACATTTTCATAGTAATTCTCTCCTTATACAAATTTATAAATTGTAAAATATTTTAAAAACAAATTTAAATATTGCTATTTCTTTAAAACTATACACTTTTAATTCTTTATTAAAACTTTATTTTATAAATAAATTATGTGTATATTTTCTACTTTAACAACTAATTAATGTTATAATCCATCAACTAAACAACTAAATATCAAGGGTTATCAATGAATAATAAAGAGTTTGAAGAATTATTAAAAAAAGCACAATTAAGTAAAAAAGAGTTTTCAGAACTTGTTAAAATGAATTATACTTCTGTAACAAATTGGAGTCAAAAAGATAAAAAAGTACCATATTGGATTAAAGAATTTTTAGCTTTGTATATTGAAAATAGAGAATTAAAGAGTTTAAAAAAATCAATTCTTGATACAGTTGAAAAGATTAATGCTCTTAAATAGTTTGAGGGTTTAACCTCTCATCTATCCTCTCACTCTCTACCTCCGTACTCATATAAAATAACTATCTCATATTTTTCAATCTAAAGATTTCTTTTTCTCTTAGAGTAATAGGGCTGTTTATTGTCT
>CAZSHP010000227.1:0-1814 GCA_964606545.1 uncultured Sulfurovum sp.
CAAGGGCATGATTTAGCATTATTTTTGACATTGCATGACCTACTGAACCTATAAAATTATCTTTGTATTGAAAAAACTTTTTGCTATTGCTTTTATACTTATCAGACCATTTTCTTGACCCAACACTTGTTAATGTATCCGAAGCGATAACCACATTTTTACCTTTTTTTACTACTACAACTATTGACATTTTTTTCCTTTTTATAAATTTCTCTCTTTAGCCTCATCCCACAATCTATCTAACTCTTCTAAAGTTCTATCTTGCCAATTTACCCCCTCTTGTTCTAATTTTTTTTCGATATATGCTATTATTCTGCACAAATATCTACATTTTTTGATTTTTTGAATAATACACCTTAGGATTTGGACTTTTTGGACTATAAATTGAGTTTAAATGATTAGTTGCATCTCTTTTCTCAAATCTCTAAAATCTTCTCAATGGTTAACTTATCTGCTAACTCCCTAAATGCTTTTAATTATTTGGCAAATAGTGTTTCTAAATTTCTTCATCTTTATTTCTTTTGTTAGACTCACGCCACCAATACCCAAACAGAAAAACAAGCAAAATATTTAGAGGTGTAAATATCTTTTTCCAAAGTGGATGTTTTATCTCTTCGATTAGAGCGATTATCTCTCTATCTTTTTGCAACGATTCATCTATATATTTAAAAAGTCTAGGCTCTATTTTCAATACTTCTGCAATAAACTCTTTGTCTTTTTTGAGACTCTCATCTATCATAGTTACAAATGGGCTAATAAGCTTTGGAGCATCAAAATTGGGGCTACTCTCTTTTAGGGCTGTTAATAGAAACTCTTTGTCTTTTTTGAAATTATGGTCAAATGCTCTTAATATAAAAGGATTGTGTTTAAGCACCTCAATGAGAAACCTCTTATCTTCCTTTAAAGAGTCACCAACCATAGACCCAAAGATATTAAAATCTCCTCCAAAAGTATTAAGACAAAGAGGCTTATCATCTACATGACTCTCCAAAAAAGGACTTTGTCGTATTGCTGTTAAAACAATCTCTCTATCGTTTTTCAATGAATCATCAGCATACTCTAATAACCAATCGTGTTTTTTAATTACAGATAAAACCAATGCCTTATCTTTTTTCTCTTTCTCAGAAGCATATCGTAGTCCATAACCTGACTCTTTTATACATTTAGTAATAAATGCTCTATCTTCTTGAATGCTCCTGTCACAATAATTTAAAACATTGCTTCCATATTTTAAAATTTTTAAGATAAACTCTCTATCCTTTTTTAGCATCTCATCTGCATACTTGAAACTACTAGGATTAAGCAAAGCACTATTTCCAACTAACACTCTGTCTTTTTTCTGTTCAGAAGTTGCATACTCCAAACCATAACCACTCTTTTGAATAACAAAGGCAATAAGGTCATTATCTAAATGAAAATTTTTAATCTTGCTAATCATATAAGGATATTTAGTCAAAAAAGTAGTCAAAATCTCTTTATCAGATTGTAAGGAGCTATCAATATAGTTTATATTATAGGGAGATACTTTGATTGCTTTAAGAACAAGCTCTTTGTCTCTCCTTAAGGACTCATCAACATACAATAAAACTGCATCTCCTTCATATTCATTATCATACAATAAGAGTTCACCTTCTTCATATTCATAACTGTTTTCAATAGCCAAAAAAACCATCTCTCTATCTTTTTTAAAACTCTTATCAGCAAACTTCAAAGCCAAACCTACACTTTTAATAGCTTTCTTGACTATCTCTCTATCTTTAACCTGAATTCGAGAAAAATCAAACCACTAAAAGTCCCTTAAAATTGGCATTTTG
>CAZSHP010000228.1:0-1789 GCA_964606545.1 uncultured Sulfurovum sp.
AAATCCCATCTACTAATATCTAAATCTATCATCTTCAACCCAAAAAGTGGTCTAAATTGATTTGCTAGATAAAATGACATAATAGGTGGAACAGCATTCCCAATTTGTGCATAACAAGCACCATTACTTCCTTTGAATATAAAATCATCAGGAAAAGATTGAATTCTAGCACACTCTCGAACAGATAATCTTCTGTGTCTGTTTGGGTGTGGGTGGATAACTGCACCACCTGTTCTACTTCCTCTTCCTGTAATTGTAGGTGATGGTTTATCCCAATCTAATTGTCGATTTCCTACATATCCATTTATTTTTACTTTGTGTTTGTTTCCAATATGATTTGGTATAGTTAAATCATACTCTCTTGGCAAATCATAAATTGCATCTTTTAGTGTTAACTTATCTTCAACAAATTTTTTAGGGAAATTTGGCTCTTTTTGAATATCATTTCTAGTTCCTAAAATAATAACTCTTTTTCTATTTTGAGGTACACCCAAATCAGATGATAATATCGTCTCATATTTTACTCGGTAGCCTATACCACTTGATATAAAATTCTCTAAAATTACATTATGGAAAAAGTCATTAAACTCTTTACCACTTTTGATACCTGTTACATTTTCTACCAAAAAATATTTTGGTTGTTTTGCATCTAATACTCTAGCATACTCTTGAAACAGTTGATTATAGTCACAATTCAATTCTCTACTTTTACCTTTTGCTACAGTAAAACCTAAACATGGAAAACCACCTATTAAAATATCAGCATCAGGAATATCCTCTGTCTTTATATTATAGATGCTATCATGAATAATATGTTCTCCAATATTGGTCTTGTAACTCTCTACCGCCTCTTTATCAAAATCATTTGCCCATATAATATTAAATCCTGCTTCTTTGAAGCCTAAATCCAACCCTCCACAACCTGAAAAAAGTGAAATAACTCTCATGATAGCTCTTTAAATGATTTATCAAATTTTTCAAACAATTCTTCAAGATTTTGTATTGTCTCATTCTTTATTTTAGCTCTATCCTCTTCATGAAAATATTTAATGTAATTTACATGTAGTAAGTGGTCAAAATCATTTATATTTTTTATAATAGTTTTATCTAAAATAGAGAAGTCCAAAATAATTTTTTTATCTGTAGTTTTTATCAATTTTTCTCTATCTATTCTAATACTATTCCCCTCCCATCTATTTATAATTGTCAGTAAATCTTCAATTTTATAACTATTCTCTTCAATGAGTTTTGTGAAATCTTTGCCTTTTATAAAATAGAGTTCCAATTTCGTTTTATCTTTTATAGCCAAAATCATATCATCAGCAAATATAAAATCGAACATATTGATTAATCTATCTCTAAATTCACTATATTTATCTCCATTTTCAAGATATTCAAAAAGTTTTTTAAGTTGAGGTTTTGAACCTAAACCTAATCCACTCTTTTTAGATGCTTTTCTTTCAGTCAAATACTCCAAAACGCCTAAACCATCAAAAAGAACTTTTTTTTCAAATGAACCTAAATTAATCTCTTTGTTGTTCTGCATAAGAGTTTTGACTGAAACTCCATAGTTGTCATTAAAGAGTAAATCAATCTTCTCTCTCTTATTTCCTGCAATTTTATCTTTGGTAAAACCAAAATAGTCAGGGACATCGCTTTTAATATTTTTTCTTGATTTACTATCTGTAACCACACCACTCAATAGTATGGCTAATAAATCTTCAAATACTCTAGCTGATGTTTTTCTTTTAGCAACCTCCTCACTCACAATAAAGTTATATAGATAATT
>CAZSHP010000229.1:0-1786 GCA_964606545.1 uncultured Sulfurovum sp.
ATATATCTATAGTAGTATCATTTTGTTTCATGAGTGATACTATAAACTCTCTATCTTTTTTGAGACTCTCATCCATAAAAACAAAAATATCTGCTCCAAATCTATCACACTCCAAGAGAAACTCTTTGTCTTTTTTTAGCCTATCATCCATATATCTCAAATAGCTTTTTTTATTTAGAGATACACTTCCATTTATATCTTCAAAAATAGGTAAAGATGAGATAATATTATATATTAATATCTTCTCATCTTCTAATTTTTCATCTACTACTTTAGGCTCACTATAGGTAGTATTGTTATCATCATAAACAGTATAAATCAAATCTGCTTGATGCTTTTTAAACAGCTCTATAGCCTTTTGTAGCTCTTTTTTTGTTTTATTGTTATCAATATGACTACTCCATTCATCCAAATTATCAAAATTCCATTTTCCTAAACTAACTTTATGGTAGTTCTCTTGCCATTTATCTAGGTCAACTTTTCTATTTTGACTTATATTTTGAAGTATCTTTAATAAATCATATACTATAAGGGTCTCTTTTTTATCCCCAAATAGCTCCTTGTATTTTTTTTCTAACTCTTCAGGAAATGGTCTATTTTGAGTTAATTGAATCTCAAAAAGATTAATATAAGATAGATAAAATTGTGAGTCTATCTCTATTGCTTTTTTATAAAAACTTGTAGCTTTATCATACTCTTTCTTCTCAGCATATACTGTTCCCATACTAGAATAATGACTAGCTCCTTTAGGATTTATCTCTATTGCTTTAATAAAAGATTCTATAGCTTTATTATACTTCTGTTGCCTACTATATGCAATCCCCAAAGTGCTATAAGCTATATCATTAGTTGGTTTTATCTCAATAGCTTTTTGATAAGCTTTAATCGCTTTATCATTTTTATATCTATACAAATAACTATTACCTATATTCCAATAGATAAAACTTAGATACTCAACAGCATCAAAGTCACTCCCCATCTCTTTTGCTTTTTTCTGTTCTGCTTTGAGTGCTTCCCTCAATAGGGGTGGCTCTTTTATCTCATAATAGGAGCTATTATCTTCATTTTTTAGATTGATTGATTCAGCCAAAACTGTTCCACCCAACAAGAGTAAAACTACTCCTGCCCATACTAATCTGTCTCTAATCTTCATCTCTTTTCCTTTTTTAAAATTTTCTTAAATTATACACAATCAACCCACAACTTATAGATATACTTTCCACATGAGAGAGATAGATTTTTTCTTCCTATTTTTGCTATCTCTTACTCATAAATTGCCACATCAAATAACCTCTACTTCATATTATTATTTTGCCACCCGTCCGAATTGGACAGGGTAGAGGTTTATCTATTTCAATCGTATCTTCTGTAAATCCATTGGCATTGCACAGCTTTTATCAAACTCACATGCGGCCTCTATACCTATTCTTGCAATATCTTCTGCACTCTGTTTTTTCTTGTTGTAAGCATGATACATTGCTCCAAGAGCATATGAACTACCACTGCCAATCGCCCAAAATTTGGATATTTCTCCAATATGTCTATCTCCTGATATTTTATAAATTCCACTACTATTAGCAAGAAGTAGTTCTACTTTAGTAGACTCTACAGCCTGTTCTATTTTTCGAGTAGGAATTAAAAAATACTCTTTTTTTAGTAGCTTATGGATTTTGAGCATGGAATTATAAACATTTTCTAATCCTTCAAAATTATACTCCTCTTCACTATGTTCAAGGGCATGATTTAGCATTATTTTTGACATTGCATGACCTACTGAACCTATAAA
>CAZSHP010000230.1:0-1777 GCA_964606545.1 uncultured Sulfurovum sp.
AGTCATCTCTGTACCTATACCTCTATTTATACCATTTCTAGTAGATGAGGTTCTTTTGGGAAAAGAGGGTAAATTTATAGAGACCGTCAATCAATTTATAACAGTTAACTCTCCTGAGTACTATATTTTGATTGTCTTTGTATTGATAGTTTTGATTCATGCTATCTCAGCTGGACTTAATATTATTCGTAGTCTTTATCTCCGTAAAACTACAGAAGATATTCGTCTAAATATGCGTAAAAAACTCTTTGGTCATCTAAGAGATGTCTCAATGAGCGAGTATGATATATTAGGCTCTGGAGCTACATCATCCAAAATGGGAACTGATATTGGTACAGTTATCTCATTTTTATCTGGAAGTATGGGATATATCTTGGTACAGGTATTAAAACTTGTAGGTATGTCAATAGTACTACTCTATCTAAATTGGAAATTAGCACTGATTATACTTATTTTAAATCCTTTGGTTATCAAGGTCTTTATAAGTATTTTTAAAAAGCTCTCAAAAATGCTCAAAGATAGAAATAAATCTATTGCCAAGTTTAATAACTCATTGGTTGAGAGTTTGGAGCTTTTTAATCAGATTCGTGTACAAAATAGAGAGGGACATTTTTTTGACAAAGTCAATATAGATGCTACAGATATTAGAGATAAAACCTATGAGTATGATGTAAAGTGGGAAAAATCTATAAAAGTTGCAAGACTAATGATGACCTATTCCAATTTGATATTCAAGATGTTAGCAGTCTATTTTGTCTTGAAAGGAGAGATGAGTATAGGTGAGATGATGGCAATCTTTGTCTACGCAGGGATGGTTATAGCACCTATTAATATGTTGCTTAGATTTACACAAAAGTATCATGATGCCAAAGAGGCAATGGATAGACTCAATGATATTCTTAGACTCAAAACAGAGCCAAAATATGAGATGAAAATAGACCCATTTGAGGGTAAGCAGACAGCTTCTATTGAGTTAAGAGATATTACTTTTGCTTATGATGAAAAAAAGATAGTTTTTGAGAACTTTTCTCTCAAAATCAAAGCAGGAGAAAAAGTTGCGATTATTGGAGAAACAGGAAGTGGTAAAAGTACACTAGCCAATATGATTATGGGACTCTATCCTGTAACCAAAGGGGAGATTTTTTACAATGGCATAGAGCTAAAAGAGATTGGATATAAGAAGATACGAGATAATATCGGCTTGGTACTTCAAGCTCCATTGATGTTTAACTCTTCGCTTCGTTATAACCTATCTCTAGGTAGAAACTATAGTGATGAGGAGATGTATGAGGCTCTAAAAGTAGCACAACTCTATAAATTTGTTGATGAGTTACCTGAAAAGCTAGATACTATTGTGGGTAAAAACGGTACAAAACTTTCAGGTGGACAGAGACAGAGACTCTCTATCGCTAGAGTAATACTTGATAAGCCAAAAGTAATTATTTTTGATGAGTCAACCTCTTCACTAGATATGAATACAGAGGATAAGTTACTAGAAGCATTGGATGAGTACATCAAAAACAAGACAATTATTACAATTGCACATAGACAGACTACAATTGATAAGTCTGATAGGGTCATAAAACTGTAGATACGATTGAAATAGATAAACCTCTACCCTGTCCAATTCGGACGGGTGGCAAATAATAATATATAGTAGAGGTTTTGGCGAGGAATGAAGAGATAGCAAAAATAGGAAGAAAAAATCTATCTCTCTCATGGGGAAAGTATATAGATAATTTGTGTTTTGATTGTGGACAATTTGGATTATTTTAAA
>CAZSHP010000231.1:0-1771 GCA_964606545.1 uncultured Sulfurovum sp.
AAAGATGAGCCTAGCCCACAAACTATATAAGATAGGAAACCTCATAACCAAAGAGGAGATAAAAAAGATTATAGAGGTAAAAGAGTTCAAAAATATTGGCTCTTATACCTCGTTGCAGATAGATTTCAGCAAAAATAATATAACTATAAAAAAAACATCTATTGATAATCTAAAAATAATGTTTACCAAAAAGATAGGGGGAACAAGCAACTCCTATTATCTATACCCAAATTTTGAGTATCAAAAAGAGGGGAATCTATATAAAAAGTTTAAAGCTGTAGCCTATACTTTTGAAAACTCTATTATGTTTTATGCCAATGAAGAGCATAAAAAATTAGTTAAGCCTATCTTGGAGTATATACGAGCCTACAAAGATGATAGTTTAGGATTAAAAGAGTATAAAAAAGATAACTACTTTTTGATTATTACTATAGATGGCAAGAGCCTATATGAGTTAATGCCTGAGATTTGGGATAATTACTATAGTAACTTTGTTGATGCACATATCTCTAAAAAAATAAAAAAGATTAATACCCCTCAATTTCAGGAGGAGATAGATTTTATAACACACAAAAAAGAGCTGTGTGGATATAACCCCAATGTAAAATTTTTTACAATGGATAACTACAGTGATGCTTTTAAACCTCAAATTATAGAGAAACTTCCTATGTCAAAAGAGACAGCTATTGCGATTAAAAAGGGGTGGTTGTATGCGATTAATTATCTAAAATTTTATCATAAGGGGTTGGAGTATATTATTATCCCATCTATGGTTGATTTTGATGATGAGGTCTATAAGAGGCTTTTAAAATATCTCAAAAACTCAAATAGTAGTATCAAAAATCTAGCATCAAAAGAGGATAGTTTTGTTCGCCGATTATCTAAACAGATAGAGGAGTTTGACAGAGATAAAATAAATCAGATTTCACTAGATATTCTATTTACAGAGGTTAATCTAACTAATCTATCTGTTAAAATTTTTGCAACACTCGAAGATGTGATTCCTAGTCGGATTAATAGTGTAGTCAAAAAGATGAAAGAGTATAAAATAAACGCCAATATCAAAAGAGAATCTAACTCAAAAGATGTCTATATACGAGACTACTTTAGCAGAGAAGAGCTTTTTGCTATCGCTACCAAAAACACAGCAGGAATGAAAAATAGGGTTATCCAAGAGAAGATATATCTAGCAAAACTACTTTTGGGATATGAGCAGATAGATTATCTCGAACTTCTAAAACGGTTTGAACATAATAGAGAGTATGATTTTGAACATAAAAAGAGATTAACTGATTCAGGAGTCAAAGAGTGGATTGAGTTTTTAGACGGTTATATAAAAGAAGAGGATAAAACCATAGAGTTTTTAGACTCTATTAAATCAATTAGGAGAGAAAAATGAGTGAAAAACTTTTTTCAGAAGAGTTTAATGAGAGAGAGTATCAAAGCGATATATTAAAAGGTGCATATCTAATAGGGGCTTACTCAAAAGCGGTTATAGATAGCTCATACAATCCAAATGGTAAGATTGTATCAAAAAATGAGACATTTAAAAAGTGGCTATCTAATCAGCAGATTATTCAGAGCAATCTAAAGAGGATTTTTAATAAAGCTAGAGAGTTTGAGTGGAAATTTCAACTCTCAAACCGACGAAATAGTGACCTCTCTACTCTAGTAACAACATATTTTAATGAAGATAAAAATGAGAAAGTACTACAACAAGAGGTTTCATTTGCCTTTACTAGAGGGTTTAATGATTATGCTAGATTTAAAA
>CAZSHP010000232.1:0-1769 GCA_964606545.1 uncultured Sulfurovum sp.
GCAAAGATTCCTCTTTGGTTATTTGGGTTTTTGTATTAATCTCGATTAAAAAAATAAATTAGACTTTTAGCTTAATATTAAATTAAGATAAATATGATAAAATAAGAAAAAAAAGGAAAATATACATATGAAAATTATCTATCTCGTATTTTTTATATCACTTATATTTTTGATGTAATAAAAAATACTCCAATCTAACTAGCTACCATTTTAAAAATGGTAGTTAGTTAAATATCGCTCTATGTTCAACCATGGCACAGTAGCTCTGTACTACGCTGATTCCTGCATCTCTAGCTTTTTGAGCTGCTTCATTATTTACAATTCCAATTTGTGTCCATAGGACTTTTATATCACCTCTTTTTATACAAGCATCAGCAATAGCAGTTACAGCTGCAGGTTTTCTAAATACTACTACCATATCTACAGGTCTGTCTATATCGGCTAGTGATTTGTAGACCTTTTGTCCTAGTATCTCGTCACCTTTTGGATAGATTGGTATCATATCGTAGCCGACCTCTACTAGATACTTGGCTACCTTGTTGCTATCTTTTTCAGGCTTTGGGGAGCATCCTATAACGGCTATAGTTTTACACTCTTGAAAATATTTTTTCATCTCATCTGGATTACTGTTTACTCTTGGTATTTCACATTCCATACTTCTTATCCTTATCTGATATAATTCTGCTAATATAATATCAGGATAAATTAATGTTGGATTTAAAATCTATAAAAAGAGCAAGTCAAAGAGTTAGAGGTGTTGCATATCGCACACCTTTTGCTTATGCTCCTATGCTTAGTGCTATGAGTGGATATGAAGTATATCTCAAAAAAGAGAACCTACAGAGAACAGGGGCTTTTAAACTTAGAGGTGCATTTAACAAGATTGCTACTCTAATAGAAGAGGGTAAAAATGGGGGAGTTGTAGCAGCTAGTGCAGGTAATCATGCCCAAGGGGTGGCGTTTTCTGCTAAACATTTTGGGATAGAGGCTACTATCGTGATGCCTGACTCTACACCTCTAACAAAGGTTCAAGGGGTTAGAGAGTTTGGGGCAAATGTGATTTTGCATGGGGCAAACTATGATGAGGCGTATGCTTATGCTATTGATTATGCCAAAGAGAAAAAACAGGATTTTGTACACCCATTTACAGATGATGCCGTAATATCAGGACAGGGTACAGTGGCTCTGGAGATGCTAGAGGAGCAGATTGATTTGGATGCTATTGTTGTGCCTGTTGGTGGAGGGGGATTGATTGCAGGTATAGGAACAGCTATCAAAGGTATAAATCCAAGAATAAAAGTGATAGGAATAGCCTCAAATGGCGCTCCTGCTATGAAAAACTCCTATGATTCAAAAAAAGCAGAGGGGACTAAGAGTGTTAGAACTATTGCTGATGGGATTGCCGTTCGTGATGCGTCGCCTATTACCCTAGAGTATATACTAAAAAATGTAGATAGTTTGGATTTGGTATGCGAAGATGAGATAGCTGCTGCTATTTTGTATCTGCTAGAGAGACAAAAAGTTCTAGTCGAAGGGGCAGGGGCAGTAGGCGTAGCAGCTCTAATTCATAATAAGATTGATATGCCAAAAGGCTCAAAAATAGGTATAGTTTTAAGTGGGGGTAATATTGATGTAACAATGCTATCACTTATTATCGAAAAGGGTCTCGTTAAGAGTTCAAGAAAGATGAAACTATCTGTAATACTTGTAGATAAAGCAGGTGCATTAATGCAATTTACTGAATTGCTTAGAGAGGTAAGTGCAAATAT
>CAZSHP010000233.1:0-1755 GCA_964606545.1 uncultured Sulfurovum sp.
AAATTATAAAACGGTGCATTTCGATTATAAAAAGGTGTATTTAACTTATAAAACGGTGTTTTAAACCTTTACAGTCCCCAAAACTGTGGGGCTTAAAGCACCTCTACAGCTTCTACAGCTCTTTTATTTTTAAAAGACTGTAATCCATAGTTAAAAAACCAAACACTATTTTTTATCCAAAAAATTATAACAAAATCATCTCATGAGCATGAGTAGTTCGTTTATCTATAGGAGGCAACTCCATAAAATTAAATGAGTAGATAGCCCCTAAGTAGTGTTTGGGGTCATTAGGTACATAGAACTCAATACCCTCAAACTCCATCTTTTTGAGAGGAAAGACCTTTTTTAAATCAAACCAAGCAGATACATCAGGCATCTCTCCTCCATAGATGACCTTGTTATCTCTGTTATCCCAACCTTGATGTATAGATTTGAGGGTCTCCTCTAGTTTTGCTCTAATATCGGGTTTATCTACACCATTTGGAGTATGTAAACTTATAGCAGATACAGAACGAATCAGAGAGAAGATATTGTCATAGAATTTTTTATGATAATCATCACTAGGTATAGTTAACATCGGAAATATATCTACAAATACCCCTTGATGGTAACCTATATCTCTATCTTTTTCATGAAACTCTATTATCTTTGCCTTTTGAGAACGGAGTTTGATATAATCAAATGGGAATTTGTTATCTGTTTTGGTTGTCTGAAAAAAGATAGAATCAGATAACTCCTCTTGAGCTATCTCTACAAATCTACTGTAATCCTCTACTGGCATAGATAAATCAATATCATCATCCCAAGGGATAAAACCCTTGTGACGAACAGCCCCTAGAAGTGTTCCTGAATCTAACCAATATTGGAGATTGTGCTTTTTACAAATCATATCAAACTCAACTAACATATCAAGCATAATAAGTTGAGCCTCTCGTAGAACCTTTGGGTCAATCTTCGCCATAAAGACTATACCTTATAGTAGTCATGGAGTGCATCTATTAGCACATCTGTGTACTCTTTGGTCATATCACCCATATGTGAGACTCTAAAGATTATATCCCTCTCTGCTCCACCATTTGGACAGACCATAACTTTGTAGTTCTCCTCCAAAGCAGTGACAATATCTATAGCCAATCTACCATCAGTTGGAGTTAGTGTTGTCATTGCATTTGGCATAAATTTGGTATACTCTTTTAGAGGTAAATCTTTTATCTTCTCTCTAAAATACTCTGAAATCTCTTTGGCATTTGCTATAGTTTTTTCTACCCCACCATCTCTCTCAATCTGTGCCAATCTAGCCTCTAATTGTAGCATAATAGTAACAGCAGGAGTATATGGAGTCTGACCTCTCTGACCATTATGCAGATAGTCTTTAAAATTAAAATAGAGATTTTTGATACATTGTACTCTATCCAATGCACAAGGAGATAGAACCACCATTGTAAGCCCTGGTGGAAGAGCTAAACCCTTTTGAGAACTCGCTATTACTACATCTATATTTTGATTTGTCATATCTATTGGGTCTGTAACAAGCATGGAGATTGCATCTACAATAAAAAATAGCTCATTCTTTTTGGCATAAGCACCCATAGCATCCAAATCATATATATGCCCAATACTTGTCTCATGAGCATTGACTATGAGAGTATTAAAATCACCCTCTGGGGCTAGTGTCTCTATATTTGATAGATTACTACACTCAACCACAAAATCGCAATGAGGAACAGAGTGTGTAGCACATATATCTACAAAACG
>CAZSHP010000234.1:0-1737 GCA_964606545.1 uncultured Sulfurovum sp.
CAAAATATATTGTCAAGATAGAGTACAATCTACAGATGGGTAGTGGGGTTATTGTTAATAACACTCATTTTAGAGACTATTTTTATATCTTTACAGCAAAGCATATTTTTTTTGAATCAAACAGTAAAGTTATTGATATGAACAGTGACTCTATTATCAAAAAGGAAATCAGATTGTATAATCCTCTTTTTGATTTTAACTCTCAAATAAAATTAGAGATTATTGATATAGATAGCAGTTATGATTTTTTGATTATCAAAATATCAAATTTTAGTCATGAGATTTTAGAGAAGTGTAAAACGCATATTTTTGAGGGAAAATTAGATAAGAATTTTCTCGTCCAAGGGTTTCCTGCAATTAGAGATAGAAAAGATACCAAATATGATACTTACTATTTTACATTTAAACACACCTGTTCCAATCCAAAATATTTTGAACTTGATGCTACAAAAAGTTTAACAGTTAGAGCCAAAGATGGCAATGCTAATTATGAGACTTCGGGATTATCAGGTTCGGGGTTATTTTATATCAACAGCAGAGAAGATATTGCTTTGGTGGGGATTTTAACCAACTCTGCCACAAATCAGGGTATTGTCTGTTTTGATGTGAGAGAGATAGTAAAAGAGATAGAGAACAAGTTAGGTATCTCTCTGCCTATTATAAAAGAGCAGAAAAAACAGAGCAGACAACTCACCAAAAATCTTGGAACAATCAAAAATTTTATAGGACGAACCAAAGAGCTTCAAGAGATAAAAAATAGGCTAGATAGCAACTCGTTTTTGGTTATTAATGGAATAGGAGGTATCGGAAAATCTTCACTCGCTACAGCTTTTTTGGAAAAGAGTTACCAAGATTATGACTATTTTGGATTTATCGTAGCACTAAAAGATTTAAAATCCTCTCTATTTAATGAGTTAGAGGGTAGTTTAAGGCTCAAAAATTTTGATAATATCGAAAAAAATTTTGAAGAAGCGATAAGAGGACTTAGAGAGTTAGAGGGTTCAAAACTTTTGGTTATAGATGATATGCAAGATATAGCCAATCAAAAAGAGGTTATTAATACGCTTTTGAATCTAAAATATCATGGATTTAAGATACTCTTTACCTCACGACAAAAGCTTCAAAATATTGATTCTCTCCCTCTTGCATCACTTAGTCCAAAAGATGCCAAAGAGCTATTTTTGACCTATCATCAAACCAAAGAGATAAAAAGAGTAGAGACGATTATCAACCATATAGGGTATCATGCTCTTTTTGTTGAGTTAATTGCTAAAACCATTGAGAATGAAGGGTATAGTTTAGACGAAATTTTAGATAAATTTGATAGGGGGGAGTTGTCGAAAATAGACTATACTGATGAGTTTAATGGAGAAGAGAACCTACTCTCTGAAAGTCTCAATAAACTGTTTGAGTTACAAAAAAAAGAGATTACAGGTCACTATCTTTTGCTTCTAAAAAAAATGGCTACACTTCCCTCTATTGATATAGAGTATTTACGATTAGAGGAGATTTTAACCTATTATACTTCTCCAACTTCTCAAAAAACTAACTTTTGGTATAAGATTTTTAAGTCATCTAAACAAAATAGTTATAAGCTCTCAAAAAAATCTCTAAAAGGACAACTCAACTTTTTAGTAGCTCGTGGGTGGCTTATTAAAAAAGAGGATAAATACTATCTTCATCAAATTATCAAAGAGTATATTTTGACCTTTCATTCACCTATTTTTAGGGAGATTG
>CAZSHP010000235.1:0-1718 GCA_964606545.1 uncultured Sulfurovum sp.
CACAAACTATATCTCTCATGTCTATTATATCATAAGAGTTGGAAAACGCACCCTACGGGATTTGTTTTGATTATACCAAAATAAAATATAAAAATTTAAAAGCCTTGCAGTTTGACTGATGGTTGTTTTTAAATCGAAAATATTATAATTTGAGATATTTAACAAAATTTACTTTGGAGTGTAACTATTGCAACGCCTTGACAAATATCTAGTACAAAATAACCACTTTGAGAGTCGAAATAGAGCTATAGATGCTATAAAAAGAGGCAAAGTCTTTGTAGATGGCAAATTAGCCAAACCCTCAACTAAATGTGATAAAAATTCTATTATAGATATAGATAGTGAGAAGTTTTATGTGAGTCGTGCTTCAAAAAAACTAGAACTATTTTTAGAAGAGTATCCTCTTGATTTAAAAAATAAGAGAGTTTTGGATATAGGTTCATCTACAGGTGGGTTTGTTCAGATTCTGCTTGAAAATGGGGTTGGTTCTGTGAGTGCTGTGGATGTGGGTTCAAATCAGCTTCAT
Organism: uncultured Sulfurovum sp.; assembly: GCA_964606545.1. Classification (GTDB taxonomy): domain Bacteria; phylum Campylobacterota; class Campylobacteria; order Campylobacterales; family Sulfurovaceae; genus UBA1140. The sequence continues at coordinate 527 of CAZSHP010000235.1, forward strand.
TATTCGTTGAGAGATAATCCAAAGGTTGAGATTTTTGAGGATATGGATATACGAAATTTTTATAGTATAAAGCCTTTTGATGTGGTAACTTGTGATGTATCTTTTATCTCTATTTTGCATATTATAGAGGATATTGACCGTTTGAGTTGTGGTGATATGATTTTACTTTTTAAACCACAATTTGAAGTAGGGCGTAAGGTAAAGAGGGATAGTAGAGGTGTTGTCGTTGATAAAGAGGCTATAGAGGAGTCTATTATTAGATTTGAAACAAAAACAAGTGATTTAAGTTGGAAATTATGTTATAGTACGATTTCAAAATTGGCAGGGAAATCTGGTAACATAGAGTATATTTATCATTTTAGGAAATAATGAAACTAAACAACAACATAAAATCCATAGCAATAGGCTCATTTGATGGTATTCATATAGGACACCAAGCACTTATAAAAAAAGTAGAGGCTGTAGTTGTAATTGAGAGGAATCGTTCAGTTATGACAGCAGGATATAGGAGAACAAAATATATAGATAAACCCTGTTTTATCTATCATTTGGAGAAAATAAAATCTCTAAGAGCAAAAGAGTTTATAGATAGAATAGTAGAGGATTTTCCAAAGTTAGAGACTATTGTTGTGGGGTATGATTTTGGTTTTGGTTATAAAAAAGAGGGTGATACTAAACTGCTTCGAGAGCTGTTTCATGGAGAAGTAGAGGTTATAGAGGAGGTTAAAAGAAAAAATATTTCGGTTCACTCTCGTTCTATCAAGGAGTTTATAAAAAATGGAGAGATAGAGTTAAGCAATGAGCTACTCAATCACAATTACTCTATAGAGGGTAGGGTTATAGCAGGTCAAGGGCTTGGAAAAAAGAAGCTTGTACCAACACTCAACTTACAAGTATTAAACTATCTACTTCCAAAAGAGGGTGTTTATGCTACTAAAACTAAAATAGATAATCTATGGTTTCCTAGTGTTAGTTTTTTGGGTCATAGAGCGACTACTGATGGCTCTTTTGCTGTAGAGACACATGTTTTAGATAGAGATATAGGTGTAGTTGTTGGGGATATAGAGTTAGAGTTTATCGCTTTTATTCGAGAGAATCAGAAGTTTGATGGATTGGATGATTTGAGGATTCAGATAGATAGGGATATAAAAAAGGCAATAACCATTTTGAAACTGCCTATGGTGTAGATATT
>CAZSHP010000236.1:0-1708 GCA_964606545.1 uncultured Sulfurovum sp.
ATTTTTGCTAAAAAGCTTTTGGGTATATTGAGTTGTATAGCGAGTTGTTCAGCTCCTTGTGGTTTAGAAGAGGCTTGTATAATATCAAGTGAGAGTAGGGCATATTCACTAGCACGGGTTAGTAGCATAATTTTTGTTCCTTTATAAATATATTTAGTTCTTTGCAATTAAGAGTATTTTACTCTAGTTTATATTAATTTCAGGATAAAAGTATTAAAGAGATTGAAGTAGATTAGGTTTAGAAGTTTTTTAACAGCAATAAAAAATGCTGTTAAGTTTTTTATTCAGTGTTAACCCTCAATATAATTTTTGAGTTTTCGTCCTACTCTTGGATGTTTTAGTTTTTTGATAGCAGAGGACTCTATCTGTCTGACTCTCTCTCTAGTTACACTAAGTTCTCTTCCTATCTCTTCTAGTGTTCTATCACTCTCATCTTCAAGTAGTCCAAAACGCATTCTAATTACTGCTTTTTCTCTTTCATTTAGTTGGTCTAACACTTCATCAATCTGTCTATTTAAATCATCTTTTAGTACAGCATCTGATGGGCTTACTGTTGATTTATCCTCAATAAAATCACCAAATCTACCATCATCTTCATCTCCTACAGGAGTCTCTAGGCTTACAGGCTCTTTAGTTATCTTGATAACATTCTTGACCTTGTCAACAGAGAGTCCAACTTCTCTTGCTATAGTATCCAAATCAGGCTCTTTTCCTGATTCTTGGAGATTTTTACGGATAATCTTATTGATTCTATTGATAGTCTCAATCATATGAATTGGAATTCTAATAGTTCTTGCTTGGTCTGCTATAGCCCTACTAATAGCTTGTCTTATCCACCAAGTAGCATATGTAGAAAACTTATATCCTTTTTGGTACTCAAACTTATCAACAGCTTTCATCAATCCTATATTACCCTCTTGGATAAGGTCGAGAAATGGTAAACCTCGATTTGTATATCTCTTTGCAATAGATACAACCAATCTTAGGTTAGACTTTGCCATTCTAGTTTTGGCTTTTTCACTTTTGGCTTTACCTCTTCTGATTTGTCCTAATATTTCAGCCAATTTTTCAGGGTCAAGGTCAAAACTATCTTTACTTGCTTCTTTGGTTTCAAATAGTTTTTTGATTTCTACATAGGTACTAACCATAGTGGTCTCTGGTACAGCTTCTGTTATATCTTCTTTGTCCATATCCAAGATATTATCCAATATCATTTGGTGGTTTTTTCTCAAAGTATCATTAAAAAGAGGTAGTTTATACTCCAATCTTTTTAACTCTTTTTCAAATCCATCATCACTTTTTAAGGCTGTTTCCATAGCTTTAACTAATTCATTAATAAGTTTTGAGGTTGGACCTAAATCTATAAGTGAAAGTTTTAAAAGTTGTTTTTTGTAAGCAACTTTCATATTTTCATGCATTATCTTCTCATCACTGTAACCCTTTTCTAATAAAATATCTAACTCATCATGACTTCGTAACCACTCTCGTTTAGCCTTAGAAAGTGCTTTAAAACTATCAACAACCTGTTTAACTCGCTTATCTACCTTTTTTATAGGTTTTGTAGTAGTTTCATCATCTTTGTCATCTTCTGCATCATCATCTTTTTCATCTTCAAAACTCTTAAAAAGCTCTTTTACTCTACGCTCTCTATTTAAAAGAGGCTCTTTATAGTTAATAATATAATCAATTAGATAAGGAACAGAACAGA
>CAZSHP010000237.1:0-1676 GCA_964606545.1 uncultured Sulfurovum sp.
TTCACCACCCCCAAATCCCATAGACACTTTCAATTCAAAAGAAAATAGACAATACTCCCCCCTTTACAATAGAATCAACTAAAAAAAGACTCTTTAGAGAACTATCTAAAGAAAAAAGCTAGGCTCAACTTTTTCAATAAAATCAGTCAAAAGTTCTATCCAACCCTTATCTTGCTCTTTGCCAGTAAGGAGTTCCATAGGAGTTTTACCCTTTCTTTTACCTGCTTTGAATCGTCTATGATTATGATAAAATGCAAAAAGATTAAGAAACTCTTGCGTAACTTGATTCTTGGAATGGTCTAAGTATGGTCTTAAAATAGAGTTAATATTCTCAACCATAGAGGAGGATTGTATAATATTATCTAGTTCATCAAAAAATATCTCTTTGGTTTTTTCATAATCAACTCCCAAAATCTCTTTAGCATATTCAAGATAAAACAGTTGCTCCTCTCGTGCTTTTTCCCTTCTTCTTTGGTTTCTTTTGACTTTAATAAGCGTCTTATTCCATTGCCAAGCAAGTGTTAATGCAGTGATAACATCATCATCTATACCCAACTGTTTACATTTTTTTATAGATTTTTTAGCCTCCCCAAAGTAGTTTAGTAGTTCAGGTAAAATCTTCTCAATAGTATCTATCTGTTTGTTTATCTGTTTATGATTTAGACCTTTTATTAGTTCAAGAGCCACCTCTATATTCTCTTTGGCTATCTCTCTATCTCGAAGCTCTCCACTGCTTTTAAATGGTTGAAGCTCTTTGATAATAGAGGTATATAGGTAGAGAAAATTGTCATAAATCTCTATTGCCTTTTGGGTCTCTTTACGAGCTTTATTGTATTTATATCTTCTTTTATTAATGACTTTTTTGCTCTTGGCTGATGCTAAAACTCTCTTTCTCTCATACTCTATTGCAATTCTCTTATAAGCTCTCTGTTCCAATCTATGCACCCATTTCCCCAAACGGTGGGCAATTGCATGATAGGTATCAGGTTGCCAAAGGATACCTCTATCACTAATTGCAGAGCGTAAACCACTTCCTGCATCGGTGACTATATGAATTATTTCAATCTCTCCTGCCAACTCTATTCTTGTAAAATGTTCGCTCCATACACTCTCATCCCTTTTATCAGCCAACTCAATAGATAAGATAGCTGAACTCTTTGGTTCAAGTGTAATCAATATTGGTTGGTTACCAATAAAAATCTCATCTGCATTAGCTGTAATCTTAATCACTTCACTAACAGGGATAGTCTGCACAACAGGTAACAATGCTCCTATTGCTGATAAACTTTGACTTATATAGCCAACACTTGAATAGTTGTAATTTTCATATTTCATTATCTCTGATATTGCCTCTATACTACTTTTACCTACCATCCTTTGGATTAACATTTTTGATATAATCTCTTTTTTTGATATTGGAGTCTCTTGCTCTTTTGGAGAGAAGAGTTGAGAAATACTCTTTTTTAGCATATTGAGCAACACATATACAAATGCTCTGCAAATTTTATATTTTTTGGCTAATCTAGTTATTTCGCCATAGCTATCTGCTCTCTGTTGTGCATCATACGCTTTATAGGCAATCTTAAATCTCACCTTTGGAGTTAGCTCTTTTCTTATTATAAATTTGATTGGTTTGTTGTTCTGTGGTAATTTTAAGTTTTTTTTAGTATCATTTT
>CAZSHP010000238.1:0-1673 GCA_964606545.1 uncultured Sulfurovum sp.
AGCTCTGCCATCTGCTCAGGGGATTTGACATAAAACTCATGCACAGAGTGACGCAAACGATTTGGGTCATCATAGAGTTTGTTCATAGCTATACACATAAATGCTTCGTGTGCATCTGCATCTTGCTTTAGAGTATAGTGTGTATCATTGGTGGCAATTATCTTTATATCACACTCTTGTGAGAGTTGAATAATCTGCTTGTCTATATTGTATTGATGGTCGATTCCGTGACGCATTATCTCTAGGTAAAAATCATCTCCAAATAGCTTTTTATAACGCAAGGCAACAGCTTTTGCCTCCTCGTAGCCTTTTGCTCCATTTTTTAGATTTCGTTCACTTAAGTTTATATTCCAATTTATTTCACCTTGGAGACAAGCTGATGAGCATATTAACCCCTCTGCGTTCTCTTTTAATATATCCCAATTTATCCTAGGATAGTAATAGAATCCATTGATATAGGCTTGTGAAGAGAGATACATTAGATTTTTATATCCAATCTCATTTTTGGCAAAAAGAGACAAGTGAAACCGTTTTCGTGTCGATTTATCACCTATATCTGATTCATTATGAAGATAAGCCTCCATCCCAATAATAGGCTTTATCCCCTCTTTTCTCATAGTATTATAAAAATCAATAGCCCCAAACATATTACCATGGTCTGTCATAGCTACAGAGTCCATTCCTAGCTCTTTTATCTTTTTGGCTAGGACTTTGATTTTGTTTGCTCCATCTAACATAGAGTATTCGGTATGTAGGTGTAGATGGGTAAATTTTGGTTTTGTTGTTTTAGGTTCAGGTGACATAGATTGCCTTATTTAATAAAATATTCTTTTACTAAATATAACATTTTTTGTGTGAGAGATGGATAAAACTATTTTGGTTATAACCTCTCTACAATCAATCCACTTAATAGATTTACGGTCAAATTAAAACAGTTAATATTTCTTTTTAAAAAAGTTTATATATAATATCTTATATTTTATTAAAAAGGAAAAAAATGAAGAGATTTATCGCTACGACACTACTCTGTTCTCTATTGCCGTTGGGTCTTATGGCAGAGCAGATTCAGATTTTATCAGCTGTCAAAAAAGACAAAACTATATCAGGAGCAGAAGTTATCCTACAAAAGGCTGGTGAGAGTTCAAAAGTAAGCCACTCCAAAAGTAATGGAATTGCTAATTATACAGGTTTTTCAGATACCAAAGAGACTACACTTATTATAAAAAAAGAAGGTTATTCAACTCTAGTGGCACAGTGTCCATGTGATGGTCTAACTTATGCTCTAAGCCCAAATATGAAGAATCTTGATGGGATGAGAGCCGTTTTGACTTGGGGTAAAAATCCATTGGATTTGGATTCTCATCTAGCTTATCCTAGTAATCATATATTTTTTAAAGAAAAAGAGGGAGACAAAGCCCATTTGGATGTGGATGATATAGATAGTTATGGACCTGAAACTATTACTATTCTCAAGAAAAAACAGGGACAAAAATATCTCTATGCTGTTCATAACTATAGCCAAGGAGAGAGTGCTTCATCCAAAGGTCTAGGTCTATCAGGAGCAACAGTTCGTGTCTATATAGGACAGACTCTAGTTAGAACCTACAAGGCTACTCCTCAAAAGATAGGTAATATATGGGTAGTATTTGGAATTGATGAAAATGGAGCATTCA
>CAZSHP010000239.1:0-1659 GCA_964606545.1 uncultured Sulfurovum sp.
CTTTGCCATTTCTATTTTCATTTTCTACTACTTTAAACTCTATAATATAGACTTGGCTCATGTCGGGCGTGGCTATTGTTAGGTCTATTCGCCCATGATTTGTTACATCTTCTGCACGAAACTCAATCCCTAAACCTGATAGATAACTGTAAATAATGTTCGCATAGTACCCCTCATAGTGGTGCATATTATTTTTAGTATAACTGTTATAAGGAAGTGTTGCAAAGACTTGGAAGATGGAGTTTTTAAAAGCTTCCATATCTTTTCTCTGTATTGCTTTGAGAGAAGAGCCTCTTTTTAGTATGCTATCGGTTAATAGATACTTAAAAATTCGCTCATTTAAAGCTGTTCTAACCTCTAAATTTGGATAAGTAAGATAGAAAGTACGCTGATTAAAAACTGTCTCAACCTCTTTTATGGTCAAATAACCTGTCTGATAGAGTAGTGTCTCTATCTTAATATCATCTATATCAAAGCTTCCTAAATCACTCTCATTAATCTCTAAATTTTCTAATTTTGGCAAAAAGAAACTCTTTTCTCTAAGTACCTCTATTAAAAATGATGGGCTACCTGTCTCAAACCAATAGTGACTATAGATTTTCCCTTTAGAGAAAAAGAGCAAAATATCAAAAGGATTGTAAACCCCCTCTCCTAAGAAGTTATAACCGTTATACCACTTTTTAAGTTCATCCAAATCAACACCCTCTAATCGCTCTTCAAAATGAAGTTTTATATCATTGTGGGTATATCCACAAATGGTTGCATATCGTGCATCTAAAGATATATCTTCTAAATTATTTAATCCACTAAATAGACTAACTTTTGAGAATTTACTAACTCCTGTTAGTAGAGCAAACTCCAAGTATTGGTCACTCTCTTTAATCACAGAGTAGATATTTTTAAGTCTATCTCGAACCTCTTTAGATAACTTTTTGTCTGTAATATTATCCAAAATAGGCTTGTCATACTCATCTACCAAAACAACAACTTTCTGATTATACTGCTCATAGGCTCTGCGAATAAGTTCTCCTAAACACTTTTTATGTTTACTGTTATCGATACACTCTAATTGTAATCTTCGCTCATTGTTCTCTATAAGCTCTTGAATGGTATCATCTATATCAGCAATACTTTTAACAACCCCTGCACCAAAACTAATTTTAATTACAGGATAGGTAGTCTCCCAATCCCACTTATCATAAATATATAGCCCCTCAAACAGCTCTTTTTTACCCTCAAATATATCTTTGAGCGTATCTAAAAAGAGAGACTTACCAAAACGACGAGGGCGTGAAAGGAAATAGTATTTCCCATTTTTTATAAGCTTATGAGCTAAATCGGTTTTATCTATATAGATATAGTTCTCTTTTGGGTCTCTTATTTCGTGGAATGTTTGGATTCCTATTGGTAGGCTTTTCATGGATTACCTTTTTTATAATATCTCTTGAATCAGTTCTGACTTTTGCAATAATTAAAATATTTTTTCTTGATTTATATTACTATTTCACTTTTTTCTTTTATAATATTATATCTTTGATTGCTAATATTTAGGTATAATTTACTCTTCTATTAGAAGTTTTAGTATTAAGCTTCCCTGATTAGAGACTCCTCCAAAAAGAGGGAGCAAAAGTAGAAGAGGCGATGAACCAAACCAAAGGA
>CAZSHP010000240.1:0-1653 GCA_964606545.1 uncultured Sulfurovum sp.
CGAAATAATCAGTTTGATTTGGATGTACATATTGATGTGCTTCAAGAGCAGATAAAAAGTTAAGGAGAGATAAAAATGTATCACAAAAAAATTCTATCTGCTCTACTAATAATCGGTTTATTAAGTGGGTGTAGTACAAAAGTTTTCAAAAAAAATGAACTTATGGATATAAAAAAAGCAGATAAATCCTATCTATTAAATAAATTAGCCAATAACTATAAGCCATCTATATCTTTTGAAAAACAGAAACAACTAAACCAAGAGTTCTATCATAGATACTTTAGACCTTGGAGAATAGATAAAGTTCCATATAGCAAAAAAGATGCCTCTTGGGGTGTTAGAGTCTATGGAAAGAGCAAATCTCTATATGGGGTAAATAGGAGAGCTTTAAGTAGAGAGTTTTTGGCTAAGTTTGTCGATAATGCTAATTTTGATAGATACAATAGCATAAGAAAAAAAGCAATAACACTCAAAAACACATCACTAAGAGTTCTACCTACAGATAAACCTCTATTTAAAAATTTCGACAAAGCAGGAGAGGGTTATCCATTTGATTATAATCAAAACTCTCTCTTATTTGTTAACCATCCACTAATGGTATCTCATCTATCCAAAGATAGAGCATGGGCATTTGTAGAGAGTCCTTTTACTAGTGGATGGGTCAAGAGCAATGATATAGCCTATGTGGATAGTAACTTTATAGATAAATTTAAAAATGCAGAGTTCGCAACTATCACAAAAGATAATAGACCTATCTATAACCAAAAGGGTCATTTCCTATTTTATGCCAAAGTGGCTACAAGCTTTCCTATTGTCAATGAGACACCCAACTACTATCTAGTCTATACAGCCCAAAAAGATGAAAACTCCAACGCAATTTTGAGAGTAGTCAAACTAGACAAACACATCTCTGCAAAAAAACCTATTAGATTAAACAGAACAAATATAACTAATATAGCAAAAGAGTTTCTAGGAGAGAAGTATGGATGGGGTGGTTCATTTATGAACAGAGACTGCTCTGCTATGATTAGAGATTTTTTTGCACCATTTGGGATTTGGCTACCTCGTAACTCAAAATCACAAGCCCACTACTCCAAATATATAGACCTATCAAAAATGGACAAAAAAACAAAAGAGAGATATATCATCCAACACGCTATACCATTTGAGACAACAATCTATATGAGAGGTCATATCATGCTCTATATCGGACATATAGACAATAGAGTTTACGCTATGCACAATATGTGGGGAGTTAGAACCAAAGATAGCAGTGGAAAGATAAGTGGTAGAAAGATTGTAGGTCAAACCGTCGTAACCTCTCTCCATTTAGGAGAGGGTTTAGATGGAGTCGAAGAGTCTGCTCTATTTATCAATAAGATTTTGGGGATTAGTCTAGTGAGTAAAAAGTAGAGATATTGTTTGAAATTTTTTTAAAGAGGGTAGAAAAGTAGAAGAGAAGGTAGATTTTCACAATAGCTGTTTTAGAGCCTTTGTTTGAGAAATTAGGGTTATAAGTTGGGGTTAATACGGGTAAATGTTTCCCAACTTATAGGGAGAAGTTAATTAATTTCACTAGATTTCGCTTCTCTTTCACTAAGTATCTCTAACATGTCTCTGAAACAATAGAAAATTATTTAAAACAATATTAAA
>CAZSHP010000241.1:0-1642 GCA_964606545.1 uncultured Sulfurovum sp.
ATATTATATTGTAATTTGTTCTTTTTTGTCAAATGGTTGGTTGGTGATTACCATATATTTAGCATTTCCATATTTTTGATAGACCAATCTATCTGTTAATCTCATGGCTCGATTGTCTGCAATATCCATAACCATAACACGGTTGATTATCTGTTCATCAACTCCACCACTAAAAGATGGAGATTTTTCAGAACTCATTAAAATCTTTAGATACAGCTCAACCTCTTCACGCATACCAAATTTTGGAGCAAATGCGAAAGAGTGTGAAAGCTTTTTCATCTCTTGACTAAAATTATTGAACTCATCAAGAATCATTATAAAGCTGTTTCTAACCTCAATAGGAGCTATATCGTTAGCACTTCTATTCATCAAATTATGATAATCTACCTCAAAAGCTATTTCAAGATTTTTGAGCAATCCACTAAAAAATGATTTGCCCCAATTACTCATAACTCTAAGATATAGAAAAGATGCTTTTCGATTTTTTGCAAATCTCATATCAACTATGAGTTTAAGTAATTCATCAAAATATTCAAAATGTTTTTTGTAATCTTCGACTATTTCACTATACTCATTTTGATTTATCCCCTTATCTTCAACAGTTCTAATATGCAGTTTATTACCAATCACCGTGATTGTCGAAATCGCATCATCTTTGATAATATACTGTTTGGGTGAAAAGAGATTACTCTTGTATCGAAGCAGAGAGAAACTATTTATGACCGAAATAGTATCAAAAATATCAGTTATCTTGATGTTCCATCTGTATTTACTACTCTCTTCATTGTAACTTTTAATCTTGAAATCAGGAAAATTAATTTTTAGATTCATCCATGCTAATGTCTCGAACTGTTTTCTACTCCTAATAACAGATATACATCCATCACTAAGCATCAACATATCTTTGTTGCATTGAATAAATATATCAAATAGATGTTCTAATATCTCAATCTGTTCACTTTTGCTCATGGGGCTATTTTGATAAACTAACAAATCTATATATTTTTCCCTATTTCTCATCTTCCAACTCTTTTTTCAATGAGTAAACCAAACTCTCTATAACATCATTCTTACTTACAAATATGCCTTTATCGTTTGCTTTTTTTACATATTTAGTCAATATCTCTATTAACTCGGGTCTAAGTCTCACTCCAATCTGTTTTTTATGACTCATTGGTATCTTCTTTAATGTTTGTATCACTATGGTATCCTTTAGCTATCGTTTTTATATCGAAATAATACCACATTAATATTAATTTTGCTTTTTCTACCTAGTTCTACCATCAAGTAGAGAACAGAGTAGAATAGTCAAAGACCATAATTTAGGTCTTGGTAAATAGTTATCTACCTTTTCTACCTACTCTACTATATCTATAGTGTAATATATGTATATATTTTTTTTCTACCTTCCTCTACCTATTTTATTTTATAATTTTTCGTATATTAGAAATCTTCTTAAATGCCGATAAGATAGTTATTTTATACAATATATATCTTTTTATTATATTTATACTATTTAGGTAGAGAAGGTAGAGTAATTGCTATAGATAGCTATATTGTGGGGAATAGGTACTCTACCTTTTGTTTTGCTTCTCTACCTATGAGAGATAGAATAATTAGAAATTGCATTTATATGTTAGGA
>CAZSHP010000242.1:0-1619 GCA_964606545.1 uncultured Sulfurovum sp.
ACTGTTTCAAAGCTCTACATATTTTTAATAAATTGGTGTGATGAGGTGTAAGAGTTGATTTTTTGAAGAAAAAGCCCAAAGAGAGAAAAAGGGCTTATTTGTATGAAGTCTAACACTTCAAACAGATTTTATAACTCTCACTACTAATACTCTCTAGTAGTTTATCTAGCTTTGGGTTATCTCTCCCCTCTCTCTTAAGAGAAGTTACTTTTTTTTGTAGCTCCTTTAACTGCTTAATAATCTCTTTGGTTTCTACAAGGTCATTTTTAACAGTTCTCTTTTTATCATCTGATTTATTATCAACAACTTTTTTATTTTGAGTTGTTGCTTTTTTTACTTTGTTCTTATTTTCCTCTTCTGTATTATCTCTAAATATCTTAAACATATCTCTACCCCCTACCCTATCACTTTTTGAGCCGTCACGTTCTCAATATCAACCAAAGCTCTATAACCATTCTTAAACTCTACCATGCCATAATCAATAAGTTTTTCATAGAGATTAACTAAATCTCTATCAGTTATATTTCTTGGTAGCTGTGGAATAACAAACCTCTTAGCTAATAGTCTATCACCTTTTTTTACCGTTCCATTTTCCCATAAAATCTTGACTAATTCATTCTCTTTGTGGTCAAATTTCATCAAGTCTAAAACCTCTTTTTCTTCATTGTTTAAGTTTTCTTTAAGGTTTTCATCTTGATTAGTGTTGGTTTCGGTACGCATACCCGAAGTTTGGGGCTTTCTCTTATTGATTATAGGCATAAAAGAGGGTTTTTTACTATTATCATCTAATCGGTTAACTATACCCGTAAAATAGCTATTTGAACCACTATTAGCATCAAAAGCTATTTGTGCCTTATTTGGTTGATTTTGATAGTTTTGAGCCATTGCATAAGCTGGAGTAGGGGGGTTTTGAACTGCTTCTAATGCTTGGTTTATTGTGTTGGTCACTTGCTCGGTTTTCTTCTCTATAACAGTATCATAGATATTAGCTTCAATCTCCTGCAACTTACTTAAGTGAGTAGTCAAGTTCTTAACTTCTTCACTCGTATTTAATGCCAAAAGAATTTTAGAGACTAAAGAGAAATAGCTCATTATTTCAAGCAATACAAATAGTAGAAATAGGGTGTCTTTTAAGGTGTTAGCTAGTTTCTTCTCATTTTGGATAATCTCATTTTGTAAAGTTTGGTTTTGGCTTGTAGTTTTGAGTAGGGCTATTAATTGGTTATTACTAGAAATTGAGGTCATAGCTGTTTTATCATCATGAATAGTTCCATTGCTAAAAACTTTGGTTAAAGCTTTGTTAGTAGCTAAAACCTCTTTAATTTGTTTATCTGCTGTAGCACTTGTAGTCATATTCATTTTTAAGATATCAACTCTTTTTCTTTGGACTAATATCTTTTCAAAGTTATTTAGGCTTTTAAAGTGGGTTATTATACTTATAGTAGCTAATCCTATAAAGATAAATCCCATCATGATTTTTGATAGTCCTGTAAATGTAGTAAATAGACTATCTAAAGCATAATGAGAAAATGCCACCAATACAAAAGCAAAAAAGAACCCTATCAGTAGAGACAAATAGAATCCTAAAGGGATTGATAAATCCATATAAATACTAAATG
>CAZSHP010000243.1:0-1604 GCA_964606545.1 uncultured Sulfurovum sp.
GTAAATCAGAATATATCGCTTCATTTAACTCTTTTAAGGGTGATGGGTTTAATAATTTTGAGGGTTTGACTCGGGTCTCAAAAAATAGGTATTTAATGATTTCAGATAACAATGGCTATAAACTACTTCCTACGAAGTTGATTTATTTTGAGGTTGATGAGAATCAATAGATTAATAAAAATTATAATTAAAAAAATTCCTAAGTAAAATATTAAATGAACTAAATTCAATGATGGTTATGACCATTGGAATAAGTATTGTTAATATATTCCTATATACTTAATACGATAAATAGTAATAGTACTTTACAAAAAATCAAAAATATTGTAAAATACAGTTAACAAAATAAAAAAGGTTCTGTATGATAAACTTTACAATATTTTTCCAAGAGCAACAAAGGCTTCTGCGTAGGCTCTCTTTGGTAAACAAACGATACCTCTACTTACAGATTGATTGGAGAGGTAGATGTAGTTTAATTATTGGTCAACGAGGGGTGGGGAAGACTACTCTAATGTTGCAGTATCTCAAAGAGAATTATGAGGTGACCTCATCAAAGGCTCTCTATATCTCTGTGGATAATCCTTTTTTTAAAAATATCTCACTCTATGAGTTTGCAATTGAGTTTGAAAAGTATGGTGGGGAGGTGCTTTTTATTGATGAAATACATAAATATAGAGATTGGTCAACTCATATCAAAAGTATCTATGACTCTACAGAGCTAAAATTGGTTATCTCTGGTTCATCCATGATTCAGATTCATGCCCAAGAGGCTGATTTGAGCCGTAGGGTTCGACTCTATCGTTTGGCAAATCTCTCTTTTAGGGAGTATTTGGCATTTAAGGGAGTGGCTGATTTTTCCTCTTATTCTATAGATGAGATTTTTGAGAATCATCTAGCTATTGCCAATGAGATTTTGGCAGAGATTAGACCTTTGGCTTATTTTGATGATTATCTTAGTTGTGGATGTTACCCTTTTATGTTACACGATGAGGATAACTATACACATCTGCTTATGGGAATTATTAATCAAATCCTAGAGGTTGATTTGCCCTATGTGACCAATATCAATTTTTCACAGATAGATAAAATAAAAAAGCTTGTTTATCTTTTGAGTACCTCTGTACCACTTAAACCAAATATTAGTAAACTCTCGGTGGCTGTAGAGGTTTCTCGCCCAACGCTTTTGGAGTATATTCACTACTTAGAGATTGGAAGTTTAACAAATAGCGTTAATCAAAAGGCACGAGGTTATGGAGTAGTCTCTAAACCTGATAAGCTATTTATGTATAATACTAATCTAATGAGAGCCATCTCAAAGAGTGCTGATATAGGAACACAAAGAGAGACCTTTTTTGTCAATCAAATTAAAAGCAGTCTCTATAATGAACCCTCTCTTTTGGATGAGAATATACTTCTCGATACACATGGAGATTTTAGAGTTTTAAATAGATATATTGTTGAGATAGGGGGCAAAAATAAATCTTTTAGACAGATAGAGGATATACCCAACTCTTTTGTAGTATCGGATGGTATAGAGAGTGGATTTGGGGCAAAGATTCCTCTTTGGTTATTTGGGTTTTTGTATTAATCTCGATTAAAAAAAT
>CAZSHP010000244.1:0-1593 GCA_964606545.1 uncultured Sulfurovum sp.
CCGCTTATATCCCCATAGCTGAAGCTAGGGGCTTTACGCTATATTTTGGTAAAAAGTGTCAGGGTAGGAAGTGGTACTCCTGTACTAAAAGTTGATGATTATTTTGAGAGTAGAGAGGATGCTTTGAGGGTTTTGAATAGCAGATTGAAAAAAGCCAATAGAGCTAAAATCAGTGGGAGTCTGAGTATATATGGGATGGATATAGTAGCAGGTAATAAACTAGAGCTGATAGGGGATAGTAGATTTGAGGATATGGAGTTTTCTATTACGAGGGTAACCCACACTATCGGAGATGGTGGGTTTGTGACCTCTTTGGAGTTTGAGAGTTAGTTTTGATTTTTTAGAAATTTCCTAAAAATATAGAGGTCATAATAATCCTCTAGTTTTGATTTTGCTTTTTTATCTCCTGATAGAGCTTTTTTGATGTTTTTCTCTAGGGTGGAGCGATTAAGCTCCAGTGTTTTTGATATGTCGGTGGTTCGCTTTGGGTCGTGGATGAAGCTCTCTTTTTGAGTCAACAGGTTTCTTAGGTGTTGCATCTGTTCTATAGCGTTGGCTTCATCGTTGGTTAGGGGGATGGCTCTGCCCTCTGCATTGATGAGCAGGGGGATTTGGATATTATTTTTTTTCATTTTTGAACATGGGTCTCAATGCCCAAGCTATGCTGATGGTTGTAGCAAAGATTGCTATTACGGTGAAGTATTCTGCAAAAGTTTTCATTTTTAAGTCTCCTTGTTTGGTTGGATAGAGGGTTAATCCTCTATCTCTTCTTGGTTTTTTATATGTTTGACAAGCATTTTTACTATTCCTATTAAGCAGACAATAGAGCAAAACACCAAAGCTAATATTATTGCTTCTCTTGTCTCTTTGTTGCTACCTATATAACCAACAACTGCTATAAATGTTGTTAAGATTATAGGTAGAAGCGTTCTGATTAGTTGATTTTCTTCTTTCTTTGAAGCCATATCTTACCACCTTTTAAGTTAAATATCTCATCAAAAGGGGGATTATTTCCTTTTGATAGTACTATTATAACGAAAATATCGGATAATATCAAGGAAAAACGGAAAAAATCGGATATTTTTAGTAAAAAAACGCTTTATAGAATATACTGATAAGAAGTATATTCTAAAAGAGTTTATATTTATCTAATTCCTACAATGAGAGCTGAAAGTCCTAGAGTTGCGACAGCTAAACCAATTTTTAATTTTGATTTTTTTGGTTTGACTTTTTTAATTTTTCTCTTGTTTGCTCTGTGTAGTAGATGGTATCTCTAACATATTATTAATAGTCATAATAAAAAATACTACCAAAGGACTACAAAATGACTACTAATAATTTAACTGCTAAAATGGTTCAGAGTGCAAAGCCTAAGAGTTTTAAAAGATAATTATATCCCTGATGGTGGAGGGGGCTTTATCTTATCGTTACTACTAAAGGTAGCAAACTATGGCGTTATCACTTCTCATTCCAAAATAAAAAGTATAGATTACCTATTGGTAAATATCCTATCTTATCCCTTAAAGATGCTAGAAAGCTACATAGAAAGGATTTCAATTAAATCCATATAAAAGTGATAAAGCTATATAATGC
>CAZSHP010000245.1:0-1583 GCA_964606545.1 uncultured Sulfurovum sp.
TCATTGGTAAAACGAATTCGTCCACTATTGGTTTTGAAATCTTTACCAGTAATCTCTTTTTTGTTTAATAGCATAAATATAATATTATCCCCAATAATCGGCTTAAAAATCTCGGCAATATCGAGATGTAGACTCAAACTACGATAGTTAGGCTCATGCAAAAATCCAATCCTTGGGTCAAGCTCAGTTTTATAGATTTCGCTTAATACGATATTGTAGATTCGTGTATTGACATAGGAGATTAGAGAGTTTATTTTGTCAGTTGGTGGGCGTTTGGTTCGTTTGATGAACTTGAATGAGCGTTGGTTTTCGATAATTTTGTTCCATGATTGGTAGTAGTTTTTCTGAAAAGCCCCCTCGCTTCCCATCACCTCATCTATACTTTTGGCTCTCTCCAAACTCTCCAAATGTGGTTTTATATCAAACTCTACCTTGTACCTCTTGCAGTTGTTTGCACCATTGATAAAATGCCCCTTTGTCACCTGTTTGGCGATATAGAGTCTGTGAGTCTCATCGTCAAAAGCTCGTAGCTGTTGGAGTAGTACGAATCCACTCTTGTTAACGCTATTAGAGGTATTGGGAAAAAAGTTACCCCTAAAACTCTGAAATGGACTAAAAAAATGGAGCAAGATGTTACTATCAGCGATAAACGCCATAGTATAACTATCCAAATCAACCTTTGCCAAGATATAAATCTCATCAATACCCTTTATCGGTAGTGGCTTGGTACTCACTACATTCAAATCCTCATCATATCGGTCAAATTTGAGGTTGTTCGCCTCTCGTCTAACTCTTCCTGCCACCATCAAAAAGTGTGTTCTATCGCTCTTTTTCATCTCTTCTCCTAACAGGTAAAAATACCATCATTTTTATCTACTCCTATTACTACTCTTTTGGTATAGTTTAGGCGTGTAGACTCATATATTACTATAGAGTCCAACTCTATATCTGCTACTTTGGCGAGATGGGCTTTTAGCTTTCGTAGGTCACTTGGACTTATCTCACCCTCAAATACCGAAAACTGAACCCTTGTGAGGTACTTCTCTACCTCTTTTCTTATCTTGTAGCTGTTGTCTTTTTTGGCTCTTGTTGCTTTGTCTGCTATGTCGTAAAATAAAATTATATACATTGTTGAAATCCTTTTTGTGTTATCTTGGTACGTTGGAAAACGCACCCTACAGGCAATAATCTCTGTATCCACAACCTTTGCAGAATTTTATCTCTTTGAATGGTGGTGGGGTTGGTTGAGATATAAACTCGCTAACCTCTGTTATTAGATTTTCTATTATCTTCATATTCTCATCATCTCCACGCACAGCAATAACTGTTCTACCACTAACTACCTTTCCATTTATCTCTTTGAGCTTTAGAGAGGTTTTGAGTTGCCACATATAAAAAAGCAACTGCATCTTTGCTCCCTCTGGGTTACTCATACTCTTTTTGTACTCTGTCACCATATAGTGACCTCTCTGTTTACCTATCTTGTCAAATTTGAGATTTGAGAATGGAAAATCATGTAGTTGCTCCTCTTTTATCTCTGCTAATGCCTTACCCATTAGGATATTCTCATCCCACTGGTCGGC
>CAZSHP010000246.1:0-1549 GCA_964606545.1 uncultured Sulfurovum sp.
CTCCATAGTAAATCCTTCGTTGTTTTTTTGATAGGTTAGTTTGTTGATTAGGTTTAAATATTGGATTAAAGTCTCTCTTAGAGTCGGTTTTTGTGCCACTTTTTCAATACATTGAGTTATCCAATTTTTTATGTCATGACGATATGAAAGCAAAATAGTACCATTAAGAGATTCATTTGGAGAATCTCCATTTAGTGTTAGATATATAATCTCTATTTGATTCTCTTTGTAACCTCTATTTTTTATAATATCTCTATATCTACTAAGTTGATTTGAGTGGTCTGTTGTATCTATTTTGTTCTCAATAATTACTACTTGATTGTTTGATTGGATTAATATATCTATATTATCTCTCTCTTTATATACCTCAAATAGAGCCTTTTTTTCTACTGAAGCGATTCTGTCTAAAAAAAGGTTCAAAAAAACATCACCTTGATTGTGTGAACCTTTTGGATTTAGGAGTTCATATATAAACCTAGAGTGTAGATTGACCTCATCATTCTCTCGTCTAAGTATAGAAAAAATATTAAATTTCTCTACTCTAATCTCTTCTATCTTTTGGTATTTATACTCTATAAGCTCTATTTTTTTTAGTAAGAAAATTAATTTGTTCATAAGTTATTATATTCCAATATCTTCCTATTTTATTTAGATTTTATAAAGTGAGTGCTTGAAGATAGGTGAAACAATATCCAACTTTTGATAAAAAATAGATGTAATTAAAACTAAATTATTAAAATGTTATACTGTTATTAATGAAAAAGAATATATTAATACTAATTGTAATAGTTATTGTATTTGCTATTGCTTTTATAAAAACAAACAGACAGGATAAAATAACTATTTTAGATGAGCAGTTTCTTATCTATTCGGATAAAAATGGTATCAAATTTGAAAGTGCATCTGATATAGCTTATGATGGAGAAAACCATAAACTCTATTTGGTGGGAGACCGTTCGGTTCTTTTTACACTAGACGCTACTTTTGATAAAAAGATAGAAGAGTTAAATTATCTATCTGCTGATAAGATATTGTATAATGGAGATACCTATGATTGTGAAGGATTAACCTTTGATTCCAAAAATAATAAAATTTGGGTATCTTATGAATGGGTAGCAGGAGTGTTTGAACTATCTACAAAGGGTAAAGTAAAAGAGAATTATACACTTCCTAAAAAATTAGCAAAAAGAGAGAACTATAGAAATAGAAATAGAATGCTTGAGAGTATCGCTTATCATGAGAAATATGGTCTACTTGTAGCGTCTGAATATCCTATAAAAAGAGATAAAATAGAGAAACAAACTATCTACTCTCTCTCTGGAGAGGAGTGGCATTTCAAGGCAGATAATTACCCAAATTGTGGGGTTACCTCTATTGAGGTGATGGATGATGGCAATCTATTGGTACTAGAACGCTCCTATTATGGACTCATGAAGCCTATGCGTACAATTTTGAAAAAAGTCTATTTGGATAGTTGTGACAAAGAGCATTATTGTAAATCAGAATATATCGCTTCATTTAACTCTTTTAAGGGTGATGGGTTTAATAA
>CAZSHP010000247.1:0-1539 GCA_964606545.1 uncultured Sulfurovum sp.
CTAAATTCAAATTTTTACTTGGATTGGCTGATATAAATAGTACTTTTAGTTTCATTTTTCCCTCTTTGTAATCTTTTATATTTATAATATACCAAAAGTGATAAAATAGGTATAAAAGTTAAAGTAGTTTCAATGATTTTTCATAGTAAATAGTGACAAGCATGTCTGTTATAAACGCTGTTTACTCTTTTTTGTTTTAATCTATTTTTGTTTTTTATCTCTCATATCAAACAATAAAATATTCTCGTTATAATACAAAAAAATAGCTAGGAGCAGAGATGAACCAATTAAACAGACTAAAAGCCAAAGAGTACACACAACAGCGAAAAATAGAGCAATTACGCAAAGCCCTATTTAGTCAAAATAGCCAAGATATATCAACAGAGATGGAGAGTCTGCTCGTAGCAGAGAGAGAGTTAGTAGAGCTAGAAAAGGAGCGAGAGGCTCTAACCCAAAAGAGCAATCAAGGCTTGATTTTGAGTACAAAGATGGAGGTTTCTAGCTCTTTGGATGTGACCAAAAGCCCAACTAGAGGTAGGGGCAGAGGCTCAACAAAGGGAGAGATTGAGATAGAAGTTTATGTGGGGATGGAGTATCTGCCTACAGCTATCTATCATCTGTTTGAGCCAAACGACAACCCTTTGGTCGTATGTCAAATCACATCCAAAGATATAACCAAACAGCTCAAAGTCACCTCTTATATCGAGGGTTATTCAGCAAAATCCATCAATACCATTGAGGTCAAAGCTAAGACAATGGAGAATATATATCAACTCCCAACGCTCTTCCCACATCTCATCAAAGAGATAACCGAACTAACCAAAGCGACACTACATGTCAAGATAGAAGAGATAGGTGGAGATATAGTCAAAGAGGATAGCTACCCTATATCACTACTCTCTCGAAACAGTGCTATCTCTGATTATTACAACCCCCAAAAAGATGAGATGATAGATATATCCTTTTTTCTCGGTGTTTTTGTCACCCCAAATCAACCTAATATCATAAGATTTCTGCGTACTATTGCCGACTACCACCCATTCAAAGCACTAGGTGGCTACCAAGGAAATGAAAAAAATGACAAAGAATTCAAAAGTGGAAAAAAAGCAGTAACCCAACAGGTAGAAGCCATCTTCAACGCCCTAAAAGCGATAGATTTAATCTACACAAACTCTCTAATTGATTTCAACCCCCACAGAAACTTCTACGGTCAGAGAGTCAGACTACCCAGAGAAGCCCTAAGAGAACAACAAGCAAACTGCTTGGATGGAACATTCCTATACGCCTCTTTGCTCGAAGCGTGTTCACTAAACCCTGCTATCGTCCTAATCAAAGGTCACGCATTTGTAGCATGGGAGACATGGAACGGCAACGAAGAGTGGAGATTTTTGGAGACAACCATGACAAGCACCCATAGCTTTGAAGAGGCATGTAAGATAGGAGAGATTACAGCCAAAGCTCACAGAGAGGAAGAAGATGGTCTAAATATCATACCTATTAATGAGTTACGAGCTAGAGGGGTTATGCCTATGGAGTAGG
>CAZSHP010000248.1:0-1534 GCA_964606545.1 uncultured Sulfurovum sp.
TATTAGAATATTAAAGACAATAGATAGAGACTACACTGCACAGAAGAGCCATACTATCTACATCGACAATCATGATAACTTCACAGATGAGGAGATGTTAGAGACAATAAAGCAGTATGAACCTGAACTAGAAAAACATGTAGAGGCAGAAGAGAGAGTTTATGAGAAACATTTAGATGATATAGTAGCTGAGGTCAAAAAGAGAACTTATCTAAAAAAAGAGGAGAGAGAGGCTTGGCTCAAAAATATTGAGATTATGAGACCATATCTGTTACAACGAGAGATTAATAAGCTCTACTATATACATAGTATAAAACACATCAAAAAGCTTATACGAAAATATAAAATCTCTGAAATAGATATAGATTTTACACTTAAAGATTGGCATGTCCTAGAATCCATCTCAGGAAACTTAGAACAGGGAGCCAAATCTGTATCTACAACTATCAAAGTTGAGACAAATAGCGAGAGTGGAAGTGTTGTAAAACTATTTATAAATCAACCATTACACCAAAATAAATAAAAAAATTATTAAAATAATTTACTTTTTCAAGAATTAAATTATATTTTTTTGTTATAATAGAATATAATTAAAAAAAGGAGACTTCATGTCATTACCTAATATAACCATTCCATTTGAACTGCCAGTAGATATTCCCCTGCTAGTTCACCCAGCAATAGTTCATTTTGTCATTGCTATACCAATAGTTATTTTGCTTATAGAGATAATCAATCTAGGATTAAAAAAACGAACATTATCTTTTCTATCTCTATCTCTAATGATTATTGTAGCTGTTGCTATGAGTGTAGCATATTTTACAGGAACAGTCGATGGCAAAGAGGCTTATTCATTACTTGTATCAGAGGGACAAGCAGAACTAAAAGAGCATAAGCTTCTAGGAATCTATCTCGTATATGCCTCTCTAGCTATGATTGCACTTAAACTTCTATTTATGTTATTTTCACAAGTTGTAGCAAGACTATTTTTTATAGTTCTACTAATAGGATTTATAGCTGTAACACTAAAACAGGGCAAAGATGGTGGAGAGTTAGTATATGAATATGGTGCTAATAACCAAGCTGTAACAGCTATAGAAGAGAAACTAGACGAGCTTCAAGATGAATACGACGAACTAGAGGAGGAGAGTAAAAACGCTTCCCAAAACAGTGAAGCCGAGACAAAACTAAAAGAGCTTCAAGAGAAATACGATGCCCTAGTAAAGAGTCAAACCAAAGAGGTTACTGTTGAAACAACAGAGTCTAAAACAGAAGAGAATACAACTCAATCTACTGATTCTAATGGTAGTTAAAAACTAAATTAGAGTCATTTCCAAATGCTCAACTATCTCTTGTATCGTATCTACAGTTCCATATATCATAGTAGCTGTAGATTTGATACCTAGTTTATAAGCCTCTCTATGCACCTATAACTATGTATATTTGTCAAGCTTTTATGATGTCTCTAACTCTATTAAGTTGGAAAAACACCCCTGCCGTTCAAAGTTCAATTTTGAAAGCATTTGATAATAAAAAT
>CAZSHP010000249.1:0-1528 GCA_964606545.1 uncultured Sulfurovum sp.
TGCGTCACTCTGTGCATGAGTTTTATGTCAAATCCCCTGAGCAGATGGCAGAGCTATTTGCTGATATTCCAGAAGCATTAGAGAATACACAAGAGATAGTTAATAAGTGTAATTTGGAGATAAAACTAGGAAACCCAACCCCACCAAACTTTAAATTTACCCAACAAGTAGCAAAAGAGGAGGGGATAGAGTTACCTGATGAGGTAGAGTACTCTTTGGAATCCGATATTGTTCTATTTAATCATCTTTGTAAAAAAGGACTTGAAAAGAGACTAAGAATTGTCCCAAAAGAGAAGCATGAGGAGTATAGAGATAGGCTTCAAGTAGAGATGGATATTATTAACTCAATGAAATTTCCTGGTTATATGCTTATTGTTTGGGAGTTTGTAGATAGAGCCAAACAGATGGGTATTCCTGTGGGACCTGGGCGTGGATGTTTAACTAAAGATGCGTTGGTATATACACTAAACAGAAAAAGAGTCGAAACAAAACATATTAACAAGATAAAAGTGGGAGATACTGTTCTTAGTCATAATAATACTCCTAAAAAGGTAACAGAGTGTTTTGAGTATAATATAGAGGAGAAGTTATTAACTATCTCTACATTTTATGGGGATTTTATCAATAATATTACTTTGACAAAAGACCATAAGATATATCTTGGAGATAATAAGTGGAAAGAGGCACAGGATATAACTACTAAAGATTGGTTAGTTGTGCCTATTCCTCAAATATCTAATTTGGAAAAGAATAAAATTCTAAAAGAGTTAGATGATTATATTGCAAAGTTCGGGGCTAAAGCCTCCGATTCCAAAGATATTTTAATTTCAATTCAATCAAAAGAAGAAGCATATAAAATTAAAGAGTTATTTTTTAAAGTTGGGATTCCTGCATCAATAGAACTATTGGAGTCGGAGGCTTTAACTCCGAACTATAGAATTAATATCCCTTCAACAATATATAATATTCCAAAAGAGCGACAAAATATCTATAAAATAGAGAAAGATTTTATAAAACTAAAAGTTAGAAAAATAACCAAGCATAAAAAACAAAAAACAAAAGTCTATGATTTTACAGTAGAGGACGACCACTCATATACAACTTCTAACTATATAGTACATAACTCGGCCGCAGGTTCTCTTGTGGCTTATTCCCTCGAAATTACTGATATAGACCCTATGCCCTACGGACTTCTTTTTGAGCGATTTTTGAACCCAGAGAGGGTCTCTATGCCTGATATTGATATGGACTTTTGTCAAGCTAGACGACAGGAGATATTAGATTATGTAATTGAGAAGTATGGACGGGTCAATGTGGCACAGATTATTACCTTTGGTAAGTTACAGGCAAAAGGGGTTATACGGGATGTAGCTAGGGTTTTGGATATGCCATATTCACAGGCTGATGCTATGGCGAAGTTGATTCCTGATGAGTTGGGGATAAACCTAACTGATTCATATGAAAAAGAGCCAAAGATAAAAGAGCTTTGTGAATCAAATCCACTAGCTAAACGGACTTGGAATTATGC
>CAZSHP010000250.1:0-1522 GCA_964606545.1 uncultured Sulfurovum sp.
TGATAGATGAGTTTGATAGAAGCCTACACCCAAAATTGGCACGGAAACTTTTTGAGCTTTTTTATAGTATTAGAGGGGGCAAATCACAACTTATTGCAACCACACATGAGTCTAATCTGCTTGATTTATCTCTGTTACGAAAAGATGAGATTGTATTTGCTGAAAAAGATAAAAATGGAGCTTCAAAACTCTACTCTTTGGCTCAATTCAAGGTACGATATGACAAAAAGATAGAACAAGCCTACCTATTGGGTAGATATGGGGCGATTCCTATTTTTAAATCTTTTGAGCAGATAGATTTGGAGATTTGAGATGGGTTTTGAGTATCAAGAACTATCTCAAAGAGTTGAGTATGAAGAGTCTATTGAGGAGCATAAGTTTATTATTATTGCGTGTGAGGGAGAATCAACCGAACCACAATATTTTAACCATATCAAAGAGAACATGGAGACTAAAATCAATATCAAAATGGAGATACTCAACCGAGACAAAGCCCACCAAGGTTCAAGCTCTCCAACACAAGTAACCCAAACTTTGCAATCATTGACACATGAGCGACTCCAAGAGATAAAAGAGAAAAATCTATCTTTGGACTCCTTTGATATTTATTGGATTGTGATTGACAGAGAGACACAAGAGAGCAAGATTAGAAACTTGGAAAAGGCTTTGGAGATATGCAAAGAGGAGGAGTATAATGTAGCTCTAACCAATCCCAATTTTGAATTTTGGTTACTTCTTCATCTTGAAAATATTGAGCAGTATAACTATGAGGATTTAGCGAAAAATAGAAAACCATCTAAAAAGGCAAAGAGGTTTATTGAAAAAGAGTTGTCACAGAGATTGGAGGGAGGATATGGTAAAAAAAAGGGTGGATTTAATGTGAATATTATGACGATTGAAAATATTAAACGAGCTATAGAGCAAGAGGGATTATTTGCTAATAGTGTTGAGGAGATTAAATATAGTTTGGGGTCTAATGTTGGGCGTTTAGTTGAGGAGATTTTGGTTTTAGAGTAGAAGTGAAAAAGTGGTGATTCATGGCAGAGTACTTAACATGTGAGCAAAAGTTTACTTTCATCACCTGACCCTAAAGTTCTTCATTACAGCAAAGATAACAGACCCATAAAATGTAGCAAAAAAGGCTTTTTATATTATGGAGATGAAGAGAAATCATTTATAGATAAAAAGGAGGCTCAAAAACTTTGGGAGTATCTGCATGAGAATAGAGAGAATCTATATGTTTTTAAAAATAGTTCAGAAGAGATAGAGAAACATGCTTACCTATCCAATATGGAGTTTTTCAGAGAATACCTCAAAACTAATTTTGTTCATAGAAAAATAGCACAGCTTAAAAGAGGTGAGACGATATTGGATATTTCTATCTTTCCTAATGGGAGATTGTATGAGATGAATGGTGAGTATCTTGATGATACAGATAAGATATGGAATATTTTGTATAAATTGGCTAAAGAGAATAAGTTGAAGATTTTTTCCTAGTCTTACAACTATACGTTCAAATAGG
>CAZSHP010000251.1:0-1520 GCA_964606545.1 uncultured Sulfurovum sp.
TATTTTGGGGATAAGTTTTACATTTTCTCTATTGTCGCTTTGTGAAATCGCCTCCTCTATCGCTTGATACTCCTCATCTAGTTTCAAATCCATGCTTGGGTTAGCAGATGTAAACAGTATTTTCATTTTATTCTCCTCTCTATTCTTTAACTCAATGATACATAAAAGAATCCTAAGAAATAATAAAATTTAAAAGATTATTTTGATAAAATCTATAAAAAAGTGAAAATAGATATGAATCAAGAGACAAAATTGGATAATCTAAGACTCAAAGAGTACGAACAGCAACAAAAAATAGAGCAGTTACGCAAATCTCTATTTAATCAGACAAACAAAACTCTATCTACAGAGATGGACAAGCTACTCGAAGCTGAAAAAGAGTTATTAGAGTTAGGGAAAAAGAGAAATAGTTTAGAAGCAGAGGAGAATAGAGGTGGTCTAATTATAGATGAGACCATCAAAAGTTCTACGGATTCAAACACAGTAGTAAGAGGAAGAGATTTTAATCAAACCAAATCAGAGGTAGCTATAGAGGTTTATGTTGGAATGGATTATCTCCCTACAGCCATATATCATCTCTTTGAGCCAGTCGAAAATCCTCTTGTACTTTGTAATATTTCGGTCAAAGGTAGAGGTAAAAAATTCAAAATCACCTCATATATCGAGGGCTACTCTGCAAAGGCTATCAACACAATTCAGGTCAAAGCAGATTCAACAGAGTACATCTCACAGTTACCAACGCTATTTCCTCATCTTATCAAAAGCATAACAGAGCTAACCAAAGCGACACTTCATATAAAAGTAGAAGAGATAGGTGGAAATATTGAGAGAGAGGAGAGTTATATTATCCCTATGTTATCTCGAAACAGCATACTATTCTCCTATTTCAATTTCAAAACCCAAAAACGAATCAATATCCTCAAATACCTAGCTACTTTTGTAACCCCTAATCAGCCTGATATTATCCGATTTTTGCGTACTATTGGTGAGTTTCACCCCGAAAATTCATTAGGTGGGTATCAAGGAAACGAATTAGAAGACAAAGAGTTCAAAAGTGGAAAACATGCCGTAACCCTACAGGTCAAAGCGATTTTTGATGCCCTAAAAGCCACAAATCTAATCTATGTAAACTCCACAATTTCATACAACCCTATACGCAATATTTTCGGTGGACAACGAGTCCGTCTACCAAAAGAGACACTAAATGAACAACAAGCAAACTGTTTAGATGGAGCATTTCTATACGCCTCTCTGTTAGAAGCCTGTTCCCTAAATCCTGCCATTGTCCTAATTACAGGTCACGCATTTGTAGCATGGGAAACATGGCAAGGCACAGACGAATGGAGATTTTTGGAAACCACTATGATAAACAAATATAGATTTGAAGAAGCATGTAAAATAGGAGATATGACAGCCCAAAAACATTATGAAGAGGAGAGTTTAACCATATTGCCAATCAATAAATTAAGAGCTATGGGGGTTATGCCTATGGAGTAAATATTAATTTTGATGGTGTTTTT
>CAZSHP010000252.1:0-1512 GCA_964606545.1 uncultured Sulfurovum sp.
ATTTTGAATATCTCTCATAAGATAAAGCTCTCTATTCTCTCCTAACCCCTCTACTCTTTGGTTATATGAGTTAGCTAGATGTCGAATTCCCCTACTAAAAAATTTCACAACATAATAACCCTCCTGTTCTTGGGGTAAAGGGTATAGTTCAAATGAGTCTGTAGCCCTAACTCCTCCTGTTAGTGCCAACTCCTCCATAGGGTGGATAGTATCTGTTTTAATATTGAGCCATTCTAAATACTCTTTGTACTCTGGTCTTGATTTTTGGAGTAGTCTATTTTTAAATGGTACAAATAGCTCTTTTGACTCATAGACTCTATCTAACTGTTTCATAGAGTCAAATACTCTAAAATTATTATCCAAAGCCCCTTTGGTGTATCTAAAGTAGTAATATCCATCTCTAAACTCTAGTTGACCAATAGGAACTCTCTTTTTATATGGATTTTTCCAACTCAAAATTAATCTGTTATTCATTGCAATACTCTTCTTTCATATCTACTAATCTTTTTTTGTTCTCATTTAATAGTTCTAATACAAAGCTCTTTTGAACTTCATCCATAAATATATCAGGTACAGCCTCTAGTATCTCTTTGAACTTCTCTTTTTCTAATGAGGCTATCTTATCAATCCAATAACAGGTACTCTTTGGATATTTCTTTACTAATATCTCTACAACCTCTATAGTTTTAAGCTGTTTAGCATCTTCACTATAAAAAGGTGATTTTGCTTTTGTCACAAATTTTTTTATTGTATAGTTTTTGTCTTTGGTTGTTAATCGTTTTTGAGCTTCCTCTTTTGAGACCTTAGAACCTAATCCTGCTGCATGGTCATAAGTGGGAGCAAACTTTAACTGATTTGCTCCTAAAATTATTCCCCAATTCTCATGATGACGGTCAAGATTTGCTATCCAAAAATCAAATACTAGATAACCTATAAATAGCTCAATAGGTCGTTTTACCTCATTGCGTTGAATATTATCTATAGGCAAATCCAAAGAGTCCAAAAGCTTATCTATAAGATAAATAACTTTTTCCAATTTATAATCTTTTGCATGATAAGTTATATTTTTGTCATAATGCTTATCATATGAAGCCAATATCTCATTACCATGAATCAGATAATCATTAGTAAAAGAGGTAGAGATAGTACCTAACTTATCATGCCATTTAGCAAACTCATATCTAGCAGAGGGAATATTCAAAAGTCTAGCTAACTCAAATGCAACTTTTTCTGACCAATTCTCACCTGTATTTGGTCTGCCAACTTTAAAGAGTTTCTTGATACCATCACTATCATAAAACCAAAACTTCTCTTTTGTTCCTAGTTGCTCTATCTCATCTCGTGAGTTGATATTATAAATTTTGTATTTTTTCAATTAGGAGACCTCTCTTTTTATTTTAGTAATTATATCGAATTTTAATACTATGGGTTGGGTAGTATTTTTATAAAAATTGCACATGTGCAATTTTTTCTAATAAATTCATGTCTCAAAAAGTCTACTTTATAAGATAC
>CAZSHP010000253.1:0-1510 GCA_964606545.1 uncultured Sulfurovum sp.
GTGGTCAGCTTCTATATTTCTCTCTTTTCTTTTTCTTCCAAAACCATTCATTTTACATCCTATATATGCACATATGTTCGTATTGTAGCAGAAAAATATCTGCTTGTCAATAGCTTGAAGTTATAATTTATATAATTTGAGATTATCAAGAAAAGAGAGTTATAACAATCATCCCATTCACAATCCCACTATTTTTAGTGGGTATAAACTCTCTAACTCTACCCAATCTATAAAGCTTCTTTTTATCAATCTTCTCATATAAAAACCTTCTCTCATCATTTGCCACAGTTCTAATGACCATTAATGAACCCTTTGGTAACTCCTTTGCTAATCTCTTTAATCCCTCTTCTTTATCTCTAATCAATCCTGCTACATAGATAATTATAGGTCTCTTCTCATTTAAATTTAAATCGAAAAAATTCCCCTCTTTATAGATAATCTTTCGTCCAAATCTATCTTTTGGAATAGCTTTTTTGGCTAAACTCAAAGCCTCTTTTGAAATATCAATGCCTACTTTTGGGATATTTAATCGTAAAAGTTTCAAACTCAAAGGCAAACAACCCGAACCAATAAAGATAATTTTATAATATTTTTTTCTATCA
The DNA here is from genome assembly GCA_964606545.1 of uncultured Sulfurovum sp. Classification (GTDB taxonomy): domain Bacteria; phylum Campylobacterota; class Campylobacteria; order Campylobacterales; family Sulfurovaceae; genus UBA1140. The sequence goes on from CAZSHP010000253.1 coordinate 603, forward strand.
ATTACTTTTCGTAGAGAGAGTGTATCAAAAGCCAAAAGTTTTTTATATTTTGGATAGAAATCAAACCTTTTATAATCTCCTTGCATAGAGAAGTACTTTTCCATACTATAACCTCTATAGCCCCATATTATCTGCAATCGTTGAACTATATCAATAGGAAGAGTAGAAAATAGGGTTAACTCTTTTTGTAACTCTGCAAATAGTTTATTAATTTCTATATTGTAATCAAGTGGAAAATTTAGTTCTATCTCTTTTATTGTTTTTAAAAGTTTTTGATGTGGGTTAGTGTTCATTATCTTGGTCATGGGTATCCTTTTTCTCTGAAATGCTATAGGAATATAACTTACAAAATCTTTTAGATGATAACGATTGTCAATTTAATATCTAGTTAAGCAAAAAGTAGAGATACTACGATTATAAAAAATAAAACTGATAGTAGTTATCAAATTTAGAGGTATCTTTTAGATGACAAAAGAAGCATTAGAAAAATGTATTAAGAGAAAAAATATAAAACACTCACAAGCAAGAGAAGCAATATATAAAGTTCTACAAGATAGCAATAGGTGTTTAATGGTTTCGGATATAGCTGATAGATTGATTGAGAGTTATCCCAAAAAAATCTCTACCAATACTATCTATAGACATCTAAATCTTTTTGTAGATTGTGAGTTGGTCTTGGTAGTCCAAGATGATTTTAAAAGAGCCTACTACACTATCAAAGAGGATAGAGTTATGATTTTTAGAGTTTGTCTGCGTTGTAATGGGGTAAAAGAGTTAAATATGGATGAAAATCTTATATGTGATGAGTTTAAGGATACAGAGTTTATTACTATTCATAAACGGTGTCCAAAATGTAAAAAATAAAAGTTCAAAAGAGGGAAAGCATTATAGAATTTGTAATTTTCACT